>DGNZ01000040.1:0-8382 GCA_002389175.1 Rhodospirillaceae bacterium UBA4479
TAGCAATTGGCTGAGGTAATCGCGGCCCAGATGATCGGTCCCGAATGGATAGGCCCATGAGCCTTCACCCGTCCAAATCGGCGGGATCAAGCGGTCGGCCAAGATCATTTCATAGGGATCATGCGGGCTGATCAAGGGCGCAAAAGCGGCCAACAGGATCAGCGTGGCGACCATCCAAAAACCGATCATCAATCCCCGGTGGCGGCGCATCCGCAACCATAGGGCGCGCGACGGGCTGATTTCGGGAGCTTCAGCGGGGGCGTCGTTTTCGGCTATGGCTGTCATGGCGCTATCCCAACCTGATCCGTGGATCGAGCAGGGCGTTCAGCACATCGGCGATGAACGTCATGACGACAAAAGTAAGGGCAAAGATAAACACCAGCATTTGGACGGTGGGGATATCGGCACCCAAAATGGAATCCAACGCGAGGCTGCCCAAACCGTTTAATGAGAAGACGGCTTCTGTGATGATCGACCCGCCCAGCTTGTTACCCAACTGAATGGCAAGGACGCTCATCACGGGTAACAGGGCGTTACGCATGGCATGGCGTACCAGCACGCCGCCCGTCATGTAACCCTTGGACCGCGCGGTGCGAATAAAATCTGCGCCCATGACTTCGATCAACCCGGTGCGTGTTAAGCGCATCACGGATGGGACGGAACTTAAGCCCAGGACAATCGATGGCATGACGAAATGCTGCCACGTGCTATCGCCCGATACCGGAAGCCATTGAAAGGTGACGGCAAAAATCACAATGAACACCAGACCCAGCCAAAAGTTCGGAATGCCCTGGGCGGCAACGGCGAAGGAAACCGCAAATCGGTCGACCCAACTGTTGGGGCGAAGCGCTGCGACCATCCCCAGTGGGATGGCCACAACAATGGTGACCATGAGCGCGCTGACGGCCAAAATAATCGTGACGGGCGCGTGGCTGATAATTAGATCGCTGACGGATTGGCGGCGCAGATAACTATCGCCGAAATCACCCTGTAGCATATTGCCGAGCCAACTGAGGTATTGCACGGGCAGAGGACGATCCAGGCCGTATTCGGCGCGAATTTGTTGCAAGACCTCTTCGGTGGCCTCACCGCCTGCGATGGCTTCTGCCGAATCACCCGTCAGGTACAACAACACGAACGTCACGACCGAAACCGTGAACGCGACCGACAGCGCGATGCCCGCACGCTTGATCAAATATGACATCATGATCGGTGTTTCTCTCCAATCATAGTGGGTCCTTCCACTTCACTTCGAACAAGCGCTGCATGCCGTCCTTGGATGGCGTGTAGTCGACGTCAGGTGTGACCACATAGTTCATGGTGTAGGCGAACATGGACGGCCATGCCAATGAAAAACAGCAGCAAAACAACACCAGCCGCGCCCAGGCGCGACATCATTTCCAAATCTGTGATTAGACCGAATACCGCAGGCCCGATGACGAATCCGGTCAGCACATACCCGATCAATAATGGCTGGCGGGCGACGCGCATCAGCAAACCGAACAACGCCAGGGCTAGGATGGTGGCGACAAGGAGGGGGATAATAGGGTCGAGTTGCATAGATACCGGGCCTTGGTGTGGGTGAAGGGGGATAGTGGCGACGATCGCCGGAGCGGGCAACTTTTTTGGGTGATGCGACGATGAAGAATACAAAATTTGTTAACCGCTTCGCCATACACTCCCATCATGCAAGAAACCGATTTATATCAACCCGTGAAAGATTTCTTTGAGGCCGAGGGGTACGAGGTCAAAGCCGAGATCAATGGCTGCGATGTGGTCGCCATCAAAGACGATGCGCCGACGGTGATCGTTGAGCTTAAGACGACGTTTTCGCTCGAGTTGGTGCTGCAAGGGATTGACCGTCAAAAGCTCAGTGATGATGTGTATCTGGCGGTCCCCAAACCCGATACCCCAATCAAACGAAAAAACTGGCGCAAGCGTCAGCGCGCGCTGGTCAATCTATGCCGCCGTTTAGGCGTCGGATTATTGCTGGTTGATATCGCCGCAACATCGCCGCGTGGTGTGAACGTGCTGCTGGACCCCGCACCCTATCAGCCGTGCAAAAACACCGGTAAACAGACACGGCTGCAAAAAGAATTTATCGAACGCGTCGGCGACCCGAACACGGGTGGGATTACGAAAACGAAAATAATCACAGCTTATCGTCAGGATGCCATCCGATGTGCTGAAGTATTGGCGGGGGGCAACGCGCTTAAAGTTGTCGAAATTAAAACTATCGCTGGCGTCGACCGCGCTGCATCGATTTTACAAAAAAATCATTATGGATGGTTCGAGCGCGTGTCCCGCGGCGTGTATCAGCTGACCGAGTTGGGCGAGGCGACCTGTGCTTCTTTGTCACCCCAAACTTGATTTGGGATCTGTGCTGAACATGATTCCATTAGTTCGCCCAGAAAAAGACCCCAAATCAAGTTTGGGGTGACGTCATTATAAATAATTAGACGTTTTAATACCTCACATAAAAGGCCCTCTCGCGAGGGCCTTTTATGATGATTAGGAATTTAAACGACGGGGTAAGTGTTTTTATAAATTCCCAACCAGCCTATTGGTTTAAAAGTGTGACGTATATCTATTAATAGGTGACCGTTTTTGCGGCTTCTTGAAGCTGCGCGGGCGTTAACGAGAACGGTGCATCCGGGGTTGGTTTGCCACGTTCAATTACGACAGCTTGAAGTGGCGTATCTAGGACGACGGTTTTGCCATCGGCGCCGGTAATTTCAAGAATGCCATTGTCGATCAATGCCATCGTCAGTTTGTCTTTTTCCTGCAGACCCCAGAAATCGGTGCCGCGGATGCCAATCGTTGCGACCGGGGAATTGATGGTGAGTTCGCCACCAGTAACTTTGTTGATCTTGCCAGATACCATGCGGAACACACCTTGGGTCAGGGTGATCACGCCCTTGGAACGAATACCAGGTTCGAACACCATTTCATCGATGGTCAACCTGCTGTTGTCACCGATCATTAAATAAGTGTCGTCGACAAACTCAATCTCGGCACGTGTGTCTGCGCCGGTGATGATGGTGTCCAAGAACTTGATATCACCGCCTTCAAACAATGAACGCGCGACACCACTTTGCAACGCAGCGAATTGTCCGCGGCTGCGTGCGACATCACCGACATCGGTGCCAATGTATTTTTCAACGTCGACATCGACAGACGCTGTTTGTGGGTCAGCGCTTGCGGACCACGATAGGGTCAACGCAACAAAAGCGGCTGATGCAATGGCGATAACGGGTTTGTAATTAATCATGAATTCGTAGTCCTTTTAAATTCGTTTGCCCGGATCGTAATGGACCAGAACATCTTGATCCCAGTAATCGCACAGGACAGTGCATGGCACATCCCGTGGATATCCGCGAGAATCTGAGGGGGATTACGTAGGTTAGATAAAATTTGAAGTAATGGGGGCCTTCAAGGATGAGGCAGCAGCGGGCGAACCCCGATGATATCTGCATGTACCAACAACAGCGTTAGATAGAGCAATACCCCGATGATCAGTCGGATCAGTGTTGATGTCCAAATGCCGGAAACCGACGGTCGCCAGCATCTGGTGATTAACGATTGAAACGGCCATAACGATGTCGCCCGGGCCAAGCGTTGCCAGCGTTCCATCCCCATCTGGCGTTGTCGTCGTCGGTCGATGATCCGCATGCCATATAATGAAAATGCCAAGAAACCACCGAACAAAATGACATGCGCCAGATTGCCGTTGGGGACGACATGGGTGCCCGACCACAATGCTAGCGCCCACAATAATCCGTGACGCATGATGCCCGCGAACCCAGGGCGATCAGGATTAAAGGTATCGGGATGTGTGCCGCCAAAACTCAACGGGTTCGATGCCCCGATTGAAAAAGCGATGATGACACAGACTACGGGCATGATCAGGTTTGGCACCCAATACTGCCACGGGGCGGTCGGCCAGATTTCAATATACGGTGCGCGACCGGCGGCTATGATCAACCAACTGAGCATGCCCAGTGATAAGGCGGAATAGGAGAGCAGAAAGCCGCGCTCGCCAATGATATCGACAAGCCGGATGCGCACGGCGGGTATGGTCGGCACCCGGTGCGATACCAAAAATACCGCACCCGCACTTATGAATTCAAACCACGCCATGTTAATCGCCAAAACCTGTCATCATCTAATCATTATGCGATGTCGGTGCCTGCGTTGCATGAACACTTATTCAGTGGCCATAGAATCATTGAACACTATTTGGAACGGATACGAAAAAGGCCCCCACGAGGAGGGCCTTTTAAATTTTGGATGGCTATCTTAAACGGATAGCGAAGCCAGCAGACTTAGCTGCGTGTTTTGTTCAGCATCCCGGCGCAGGCATTCACGATCGTCTCGGTCGAGATGTCGTTATCCACTAAGACCGTTGTATGAGTACGGGCCAAAGCCGTTCGTCTTGCGTTGGCGTCGCCCTGATAGCCCGTCAGGTCTTCGGTACTGTTGGTTTCTGTGAGGAACGTGTTAACTCCGGCCGCACAGATTTCTGCCTGCGTGGTGACATTGGCGTTTCGCATTTCGACTTCCATTTTCGAAGATGACACGACCCAGCCATTGGAAAAGCTGAGAATGGCGACGGCTGCGATGCCAATAGCCGCGCCAGCGATGAAGGGGGTGGTGTTTTGAGGTAAATTCATGGGTATTCCTTATAATTATATGAGTAAGTGAATGTGGTTGTTTTTTTGTTTGGCCCTAGGGTTATGCACCACCGAGACACTGGTAATTCATGGTGTTTTGGCAGCCCGTTTTGCCTGCGCTACGGCATCGCGTAAATTGGTGTATCGATATTCACCGAAGTGAAATTGCTGGATCTGCGTGCAGCTAACTCCGAACTTCGTCATTTCGGCGATATCTTCGGGGCTCGTTCCAGGCATCGTTTGACCCGTGTCTGTTGGCGGCATGCGTTGAATTCCTAACTGAAAGTGAGTTTTGCCGCTGGATCGATTCCATCGCAGACACCAACTGCGCGCTTTCGATAGCTCGAAAGCACCGTGGGGCCGCGCTAGCGCAGCATTCGGAACAAACTATTCCGAGTGGATTGTCGGTTTACAGAAAATGCGTATTCGCACTTACAACTGTTTTAGAGCAAAACCTTAGGATTTGGCCGGAGCCTTTTCTGCAGCGGGTTTCTCAACGTCTGGGCCGAACACTTGATTTTTTGGGTCGGTTGTGGTTGCTGCAGTTTTGTCGTTCTTTATTGCGCTTTTGGATTTAGAAAAATCTGCAAAAGACATGATAAATAAACTTTCATTTAATTGGAAAAAATATTCCAATATTTAGAAGTATAATACTTTTATGGAATTTAAACAATGATTCCAATTATTTAAAATAATCAAATAATCAACCAATACATGTAGATATTATTTTTATACGTTTGTGGATCTTCCAGGTATTGCGACCAAGGTATGGCAATCCTTTCTGCATCCTGCGTAGCTTAAAAACGTTAGTCCTGCCCAAAGAGTTTCATGTGACGCACCAATGTTGGACGTCGATTGAGGTCAAGATCCACCAACGAGCGATGTAAGCGTCGGAGGATAGATTGGTTGTCGCGAAGAATATTGATGAATGCCAAACCCGTTTCATGATTAAAGCGGTCTGTCGTGACCAGCAATGCGGCAACAGATGGAGCGCTGATAATGGCCATTTGTCCCGTATATGTGTCTTTGGGAATTTTCCCCATGTTTAAATACCGTGAGGATTCAACAACGGCCCTCAGTTTTGGAAAATCGAAAGGCACAAGTTTTAATTCACAATCATGGATGCCTTGTTGTATCGCCCCATTGGGATGCCCAAGAATCATAAAGCCAATGTCAAAGCGATCATCGCATATCGCCTGGGCTTGGTCTGCAGGTGTCATCTCAACAATGTTGTTTTCGTTGATGTAACTTGGACCCATGGTCGCGAAAAGACGTCGCAAGGTGAAACGCCCGTCCCTGATTGAATCGGTTATCGTCACCCGTTTTGACAGCATGGATGTGATATCAAATCGGCTATTGGCCGCGCTGTCTTTGATGACGGCTGCCATGACTTGATCATGTAGGGGTAACAGGACACGCAGTTGATCATTTGTTTTGAACTGCTTTTTGCCCATATACGCGGCCGCGACGACATCGGATTGAATGATCGCCATGTGGACTTTGTTGGACAGCATATCGGCCAGTTGTTGGCGTCCGCCGGGACTATAGATACTTCTACAAAGCGGACTGTTGGGGTCGCGTTGTCGATTGTAAACGTTGCACAGGATCTCTCCGACTTGTGCATGTGTGCTGCCGGGGCGGCCAGTCGCGAGGGTAAATACTGCCGAATTATTGATCTCGTCCTGTTCGGGTAAAGATTGCGCATATGCAAAACCTGGAACCCCATAGAACAAGAATAAAGCGGCAGAAAAAATCACACCTGATAGTCTTGGGTGCATAAAAATATTTTTATTGAATCTGTTCATACTCAATTTCCTGGCCACTTTTCTGCAGTATGCCGCCAGACCAGATCCCCGCACTGTCGTATAGCAACTCGCCGGTGATTTTTGCTGAAACAACATCATACGAATTCAATTGGCGTTGGTTTTCTTTACGGCGACGCCGTCGATTGGTGATCGGATCAATGACCACGCCAATGACCCCACCGGTGACGGCATCAATCACTTCTTCTTGATTACAGAAACTTTCAGTCCAAAGACCGTTTGTGGTCATCAACCGTCCAGGCGAGCGATATCGTCCATTCGGGCCCACTGTGACGAACTCATCACCATCTGTCTGGCCCGACACTTGAAATTTTTCACCATCGTCATCGGTGTTGCTCGACAGTTTTAAAAGACGCCCTTGGTCCCATTCTTCGATGCACCGATGATCGTACGTGATGTCACCGAAAATACCCAAGCTCACTCGAATATTGATGTTTGTCTCATGCCGCCATACGTCGGTTGCATCGTCTTGTTTGAGATGGATCTTGTGGGTGCCGATAATTTCATCATCGAGGGAGAGGTTAAATTTAAAAGTACGTGGAACGCGATTTGATGCGGCCTGAATACCTAATGACCATGGCGATGGCGCGATCAAACCCGTTCCTGCGGCAAGGCCAGTCCAAAAGAATCTCTTCATAACCTCACGACGATTAGGGTGTCTTTTAATCGACATGAGCGCGGCTCCCCAATGTTTCTGTAGCCTTGTTGATTGCGCTTTTATGGCCGTCATCTTTTAAATTTTCGGCCATGAATGACAACATCTCTTGGGTATGGTGCATCACATTCTGATCGGAACGAATGTAGGGAACGGCTTTGACAAAAATGGCCGAGACGAATTCATCAAACTGCAAAGGTGTCGCGTGCACCCTGCCAATAGTGTGACTTGCGTCGTCTTCATCCGCATCTGCATCCGCGAATGCAAGAATACCAACTTGAAGCCAATTTAAGCACGCAATGGCGGTAAATGGGTCGTTCACCCCAGGCGACAATGCGCGTGCGATGATTTCAATCAATTGATCAGCGACGAACTCAATATTCTGGTTGATCGTCCTCAAATCTCCCGTGGCAAGGCAGGATCCCAGAGCTTTTTTCAACGCGGTATCGCATTCGCCTTCTGACCAAACGTGCATGACGGTGGAATGATTTGTCACAAATGCGCCTGGCCGCTTCACAAGATCGATCAGTAATTCGTTTTCGTCGGCAATGCGTTGTAGTGCGCTGATGTCGATGGCTTGGATATATCCTTCAGAAACGTATTTTATTTCCATCGCGTCTTTTGGATCAGCTTTTTCGATCCAATTCTGGTCGATGGCCGAGATTTTTTTGGGTTCACTGTCCTGTTTTGGAAACCGTTTTGAAACCCCATCCTTCAGGGCATCACCTAATCGCGCGATGATACGCTCGATATTAATTGTCTCTGGCACGTGATGAATGAAATAGATCAGGAAAAACATGCAAACGATGGCGAGGAACAGAGAGAATGAAATTGATAATTGCGGGACAAATTCTGCAATTGAAGTGTCGGTATATTTCACGCTGTCGGAACTGCGGACTTCTCTCAAAATTAAAAGCGTATAGATAAAAGATCCAATAAAGACGCCAAGGCTGGTTTGATTGCCCCGGTCGCGCATGAAATTCCCAATCAGCCGCGGACCAAAAGATCCACTGGCAAAAGACACGGCAACCATCGTAATTGAAAATGAAACTCCGGCGACGCCAATGATCGATCCGGCGATTGTCGACAACAACGCTTGTGCGCTCGCAGGTTGGGTTTTGCTTAATAACACAAAATCAGCATGAACACTTCCCGCCAAAAGATGGTCCAGCGATAGGGTAAGCGGGGCCAAACACAGCGAAATGAGCAAGATCAGCGCCGGAATAAACCA
>DGNZ01000040.1:8408-10018 GCA_002389175.1 Rhodospirillaceae bacterium UBA4479
TAAACCAATAGCTTATCCAGATATGACGAGCGATTTTCTCGATGAAAGCGCGGGTGCTGAACAAACACTTGGTCCTTTGGTTGGAGTAATACTTCGCTAACGAATATTTTTGAACGGTTCTATATGTGCTCAGGCATGGAAATAAGACTGTAAACGGCGAAACCTAAAAGGAAAAATCAGCTTTTAGGTATTAAGACCAAAGACGCTTTATCGAGTTATCCGTTAACGTTTAAACGCATGAAATGCCGTTTGGTTCCATATTAAAATGAAATTGCGTGAATAACGAATTCCATTAAACCCAGCATACGGTCAAAGATATTTTAATTCGATGCAGGTTCAAGACAACATTGCCTTTTGCAGCTTCCTGGATGATTTAATGGATCGCGTGAAATAATGTGCGGTTTATCTATATTCAAATTCCAATGCAGCAAGCCAATATGATGAAAGATCAGCAAGATGTATATTGATGGAACATGGTGTGCGTCAGAAACCAACACGACGTTTGACGTCTTTAATCCGGCAAGCGGCGAAAAGATCAACGCTGTTGCGGATGGCACGGCTAATGACGCGCGCCGCGCCATAGACGCTGCAGGCGATGCATTTCCAATGTGGTCGAAATCAACGGCCTACGCGCGCGCGGCGTTCCTGATAAATGCCCACAAGATCATGCTGTCGCGCAAGGAAGAGCTGGCGAAAACCATGACGACTGAGCAGGGCAAACCGATCAAGGCGGCCAGAAACGAAGTCCAGTATGCTGCCGATTTCCTCCTTTGGTATGCCGAGGAAGCCAAACGCATCAATGGCGAGGTGTTGCCGTCTGCCCGTGCCGATCAGCGCTTTATCATCTTGCATCAGCCCGTTGGGGTGGTCGCTGCGGTGACGCCCTGGAATTACCCGATTTCAATGATCACCCGAAAGGTCGCACCTGCCTTGGCCGCCGGGTGTTGCATCGTGCTCAAACCTGCCGAGGCCACGCCGCTGTGCGCGATTGAGATGTTTAAAATTTTCGAAGAAGCGGGCATCCCAAAAGGGGTGGTCAATCTGGTCACGACCAGCGATCCGAAACCGATTGGCGAGGAATTTACAACCAACCCTGCGGTGGCAAAGATCACCTTCACCGGATCGACCGCGGTCGGCAAAATGCTGGCAGGCAAGGCCGGGGCCAATATGAAGCGGATTTCATTGGAACTGGGCGGGCACGCACCTTTTATCGTGTGTACCGATGCTGATCCCGTTCACGCTGCCAAGGGGGCGTCGCTGGTCAAATTCTTGAACACCGGACAAGCGTGCATCAGCCCCAATCGGTTCCTTGTCCATGCGTCTATTTATGATGCCTTTGTTGATACCCTGAGCGAACGGGTGGCGAAAATGCAGGCGGGGTCGGGGTTTGATGATGGGGTGAATATCGGCCCGTTGATCAATCAAGCCGCGATCGACAAGGTCGACGCCCAAGTCACCGACGCTACGGCAAAGGGGGCCAAGCTGGTCACCGGGGGCGCGCAACTGACAGCAGCCAATCTGGCGAACGGTCATTTTTACGCGCCCACCGTTCTGGGCGATGTGACGCCCGACATGTTGATCTACCGCGAGGAAACGTTCGGCCCCGTCGC
>DGNZ01000148.1 GCA_002389175.1 Rhodospirillaceae bacterium UBA4479
ACCCTCGCCCACCGTGCGTGTGGCGGCGGCCACGGGTTGCGCCTCAATCGCAGGTGGCGCGACTTCTTCACTCGCAGGCTCTTTATCCCCGGTCAGGGCTGCTTCGAAGTTATCGAAAAACTCGCCCGCCAGTTTCTTGGTCGTGCCTTCAAGCAATCGCCCGCCGATTTGCGCTAACTTGCCACCAACATCAGCATCAACATCGTATTTCAGGATCGTGCCATCGCCGTCCTCGACCAACGTGACGGTTGCGCCGCCCTTGGCGAAACCTGCCGCGCCGCCCTTGCCCTCACCCGAAATTCGGTAGCTTTCGGGCGGGTTGAGGTCGCTGAGCTCGACGGATCCTTTGAACTTGGCCTTAACAGGCCCCACTTTGGCGCGGACCACAGCTTCAAAACCCGTATCTGAGGTCTTTTCCAGGGAATCGCAGCCTGGAATCGATGCCTTGAGAATTTCTGGATCATTCAACCCTGCCCATACAGCATCGCGAGGGGCGGCGATCCGTTTTTCATCGCTAAGCTTCATAAATAAACCTTTCACAAGACAGGGTCTTGCAATACCTGTCTCTCAATCCAAAATCTCATTTAGTAATTATGAGCCACTGGCGCCAGTTTTTTATAAGCGGGTATGCGGCACAGATAATTAAGAGTGAGATCAATAGTGGCCAAATCCGGCCATGACCACAACGTCAAGATTTTGGGGGAATTATGCCTTCGATCACGGTACACGTGAACGGTAAAGAAATCAGTTCAGAAGTCGAAACACGCACGCTCCTTAGCACTTTTCTCCGCGATGGCCTTGGCCTGACGGGGACACATGTTGGCTGCGATACCACGCAATGTGGTGCCTGTGTTGTCTCGGTAAATGGCAAAACGCTGAAAAGTTGTTCAACTTTTGCATGGCAAGCCGATGGCGCGAAGATCGAAACCATCGAAGGGCTGGCCGACGGCGATACCCTGCACCCCATGCAAGCGGCATTTCGCGAACATCATGGCCTGCAATGTGGATTCTGCACCCCCGGCATGGTGATGACCGCCGTTGCCATGGTGAAGGATAATCCTGACCTGACCGAAGCTGATATTCGTCACGGTCTGGAAGGCAACATCTGCCGTTGCACAGGTTACCAAAACATCGTCGAGGCCATTCAGACCGGCGCAAAAGCGATGAAAGGATAACGGGCATGTATGAATTTGATATTAAAACACCGACGTCAACCGCTGCTGCGACAAATGCCTTTGCTGAATCAGGCGATGGGCAGTTCTTGGCAGGCGGGCAGACATTGATTCCCGTTCTGAAACAACGCTTGGCGATGCCAGAAGATTTGATCGCACTCGATAATGTTTCTGAGCTCAACGGCATCACCGTTACGGATGGCGTGATCTCCATCAAAGCGATGACGCGCCACGCTGAAGTCGCCGCCAACGCCGACGTCCAAAAAGCGATCCCCGCATTGGCTAAACTCGCAGGCGGCATAGGCGATCCACACGTGCGGAATCGTGGCACCATTGGCGGTTCTATTGCCAATAATGATCCTGCCGCTGATTATCCCGCAGCTGTTCTGGGGCTAGGTGCAACCATCGTCACCAACATCCGCGAAATTTCCGCCGATGACTTCTTTACCGGCATGTTCGACACGTCATTGGATGAAGGCGAATTGATCACCGAGATCAAATTCCCCATTCCCGAAGCCGCTGGATATTTGAAATTTCCAAACCCGGCCACGCGCTATGCATTGGTTGGCGTGATGGTGTCTAAATCCGCATCAGGCGTTCGCGTTGCCGTCACCGGGGCGGGGCCATGTGTATTTCGCATCGCGGCTATGGAAGACGCCTTGGGCGCATCTTTCACGCCAGACAGCATCGCCGACGGCACCGTCGCCGCAGATGATTTGAACAACGACATCCACGCCAGCCGTGAATATCGGGCAAGCTTAATCAGTGTGATCGCACGCCGCGCCGTCAGCGCCGCCATCGAACAGGCGGAGGGATAAGACAATGAATACAACACCTACAAGCAATGCCATCGGTGAGAGCGTTCTGCGCCAAGAAGATTTCCGTTTTCTGACCGGACAAGGCAATTACATCGACGATATGAATTTGGACGGGCAGGCCTATGCGGTCGTGCTCCGATCTCCAGAAGCGCACGCCGATATCGAAGCCATCAATACCGAAGACGCCATGGCTGTCGATGGCATCTTGGCCATCATCACGGGCGAAGATTGGAAAGCCGCCGGGTATGATCCAATCCCAACCAAATCCGCCGTGCGGAAATCCAAAGATGGCTCTGATCTGAAAGAACCACCGCATCATCCGATCGCCATCGACCTGGTGCGCTATGTTGGACAGCCGGTGGCGCTGATCGTTGGCGAAACCCGCGAAGCCTGTATCGATGCGCTGGAATTGGTTGAAGTTGATTACAACAGCCTGCCGTCCGTATCGCATCAGTCCGAAGCCATCAAGGATGGCGCGCCGCAGATTTGGGACATTGCACCCAATAACATCTGCCTTGATTTCGAACTGGGTGACGAAGTGGCCCAAAAGGCCGCCTTTGCCGCCGCCGATCACATCATATCGCTGGATCTTGTGAACAACCGGGTCACGGCTGTGCCGATTGAACCCCGCGGGGCGTTGGCAGATTTCGATCCGGCGACAGGCAAATATACGTTGTGGAACTCATCCCAGAACGTTCACGCCAACCGCGACACCATCGCCGATACGGTCTTGAAAATCGGCAAGGAAAACCTGCATCACATCGCCCCTGACGTTGGCGGCGGGTTTGGTGCCAAGAACGGTGTCTATCAGGAACCAATCCTGATCCTTCACGCAGCCAAAATATTGGAACGCCCCGTGAAGTGGATAAATGATCGATCCGAAAGTTTCGTATCCGATACCCATGGGCGCGATCAGGTGACGAACGTGCAATTAGCCCTCGATAAAGATGGCAAGTTCCGTGCCCTTCGGACCGAGACCGTCGGCAATCTGGGCGCATTCTGTGCGACCGTAGGCCCGTTCACACCCACAGGCGGTTCCAGCCGCACGCAAGGTGGCCCGTATCATTTCGATGCCATGTATTACACCGCCATCGCACCGTTCACGAATACTACACCCCTTGATCCATATCGCGGTGCGGGTCGCCCGGAAGGGTCCTATCAGATGGACCGGATCATCGACTACGCGGCTGCGCAGTTGGGTATGGACCCGATTGAGCTTCGTCGTAAAAACCTGATCCCACCCGAAGATTTACCGATGAAATCACCGATGGGTCTGGATATCGATTGCGGCGACTTCCCCGAAGTTTACGAGCAAACCATCCGCTTGTCGGACCGCGAAGGATTTGCCGCCCGCAAGGCTGCCAGTGAAGCCCGTGGCATGAAACGCGGTTTTGGCATCAGCATGTATCTGGAATGCACCGGTGGTGGCCCCAAAGAAGAAGCCAAGGTCACATTCCGCGAAGACGGCAAAGCCGAATTATCCGTCGGTAGCTCGTCAACGGGCATGGGCCATGAAACGGCCTTTGCACAGTTGCTTGCGGGTCACCTGGGCCTTGGTATTAATGAAATCGCGTTTCGACAAGCCGATACCGATGCCACAGCCATTGGCGGCGGGCATGGTGGATCACGCGGTATGGAGGTCGGCGGCAGCGCCGTCCTGCAGACATCCCGTGAAATTGTCGAGGTCGCCAAACAGATTGCTGCCCATCGCTTTGAAGTCGGGGCCGATACGGTCCAATTCGGCGAAGGGCATTTTCACGTGCCGGGTACCAACCACACCATGAGCATGCGCGAAGCCATCGAAGCACAGAATGACCCCGATCAACTACCGGATGGCCTTGAGCCGGGTTGTCTGAACATCTCAAGCGTGTTTGAGCGCGGCATCATCTCTGTCCCCAATGGTGGCCATGCTGCCGAGGTCGAGGTTGATCCGGAAACCGGGTCCGTCAAAGTCGATGGTTACTGGGTGGTCGATGATTTCGGCACCATCATCAATCCGTTGCTCGCCAGCGGACAGGTGATGGGTGGTGTCGCGCAAGGCATCGGTCAGGCGCTGATGGAAAACATCGTGTATGATGAAAACGGTCAATTGCTCTCTGGCTCGTTGATGGATTACGCGCTGCCACGTGCGGATGATATTCCGAACATGGCGATTGAGTACTATGAAGATGCCCCAACGGCGAAGAACTTGTTGGGTGTCAAAGGTGCTGGCGAGGCCGGTTGTGTGGGTGCGCCACCTGCCGTCGTGAATGCGTTGTGTGATGCGCTCAAGGACATCGGCGTGCATCATGTCGATATGCCGTTGACGCCTGAACGCGTTTGGCGTGCAATCCAATCAGCAAAGGCATAAATGAAGAGGACGTTGTCCCAGACATGAACGGCACATTTTCCGAGTACGTGATCCCGGACCTGCTGAAGTGGCGGTCCGAAGGGAAGCGCGCCGCCTTATTGACCTTGTTCAATATCGAGCCGACAGGTCCCCGCCCGACGGGCAGCCAAATGGCTGTGTCGGATGCAGGTGACTTCACGGGTTTTCTCTCCGGTGGTTGTGTCGAAGGTGCATTGGTCGAAGAAACCCGTGCTGCCATGGATGCCGGTGAAAACCGATCTATCCGATACGGCGTTAACTCGCCGTACTTCGACATAGAATTGCCATGCGGCAGTGCCATCGATGTTTATATCGATGTGGGCATTACGGACGAAATCGTCACCAAAATCGGGTCCGCAATGGATGCACGTAAGCCCATGACTCTATCTACAGATATGGACACGGGTGAAAGCAGCGTTGCACCGTTCGCCGACTCCGACGATCGATTACAATTGATGCTGAACGGCAACCAGTTTGACCGATTGTACCGTCCCCCGCTTCGCCTTGTCATTGCAGGCAAAGGACCCGTAGTGGCCGCATCGGCGCACGTTGCTACTGCATCGGGCATGGCCGTTCATGTCATCACCACAGAAGACGATATCGCCGCCCTATGCAGATCCACAGGTGCCACCACGTCCAAGACCGTGGGAGCCGTACAAATCGACTCCTGGACCGCCGTCGCAACGCTGTTCCACGAGCATGAATTAGAAATGTCCGTCCTCAACGCCGCCCTGAAATCGGATGCATTTTACATCGGCGCACTGGGTAGCCGGAACACGCATTCAGAGCGGGTTGGCCGTTTGATCACCGAAGGTCATTCGGACGAAAACATTGATCGGATACACGGGCCGTTGGGCATTTCCATTGGATCGCGCAATCCGCCCGAGATTGCCATTTCAATGATCGCCGAAGTTTTCAAAATTTACCGCGAGACCTTTCGCGTATGACCGCGTTGACGAACATCGCCGTGATTATCCTCGCCGCCGGGCAGTCGACCCGATTTGGTCCTGCAAACAAGCTCCTCCATCTCATCGATACTGAACCCGTTATTTTAAGCACCGCAAAAGTCGCGCTGAACGCAGATGCCAAAGAAGTCATCGTGGTCACAGGCCATGACGCAAAAGCCATTGAAGATGCGTTAAATGGCACCGCCGTTCGTGTGGTGCGCAATGCGACACCACAGGCCGGGATGGGGACGTCCCTGGCCGCTGGCGCCAATGCCGTTCGATCATTGCCCGATGCTGTGATGATCATGCTCGGCGACATGCCGATGATTAAGACCGAAACCCTGCAACTGATCGCGTCAAAGTTCGCCCCTGATAGCGGTCCTGACATCATCGTGCCTGTGCATGACGGGCGCCGCGGACACCCGGTTTTATTTGGCGCATCGTATTTACCAAAGCTATGTGCACTGACAGGTGACACCGGGGCGTGCGCCATTCTGCGGGATCATCCTGAACGCGTGCGTGCGGTCAATGTCGATGATCCGGGCACCTTGTATGACATTGATACCCAGAACGACTTAATCGCCCCCACCGCATCGTCTTAATGTCGCCCCAAACATACTGAATGTCCGAAATTGTGCGCTGATTTTTCGCAATTTGGGTGTAGCGTCTGGGATTGATCTCTTTTTGCGGGGGCAGGAATGGCGTCTTCAAATAATACCACTATCAAAGATCATGGTTTGGCCCATGGGCTCGGCAATGGGCACTATGTTGATCCAGATGTTCACGAGCTTGAAAACCAATCTGTCATCGCAAACACCTGGGCATCCATTGGGTTTGCCAAGGACGTGCCAAACCGGGGTGATGTCATGCCCACGACATTGGCGGGCCAGCCCCTATTGATCGTTCGCGGCAGTGACGGTGATGTGCAGGTGTTTGAAAACGTCTGTCGCCATCGCGGCATGATCCTGGTCGAGGAACCTCGCCATTTTAAAAGCGCCATCGCCTGTCGATACCACGCCTGGTGCTAAGGCTTTAAGGGTGACTTAAAGACAACCCCACACATCGGTGGGCCCGGAATCCATGATCTGCCCGAAGTGAAAAAAGAAAACCTGGGCCTGATCCCCGTCCGCACGACCGTCTGGATGGATGTCGTCTACGTCAATTTATCAGGCACCGCCAAAGAATTCGATACGGCCATTCGCCCGCTGACGGAACGTTGGTCTGAATTCATGGGCCAGCCGATTTTCCATGGGGGTCCAGATTCATCTTTTAAACTGGAACTCAATTGCAATTGGAAGCTGGCGGTTGAGAACTACTGCGAGAGTTATCACCTGCCATGGGTGCATCCAGCCCTGAACAGGTATTCACGGCTGCAAGACCACTACGAAATCTTGGACACCGATGGCAATTTTTCGGGCCAAGGCACAACCGTTTACGACCCAAAACTCGACGATAGTGGTCGCACGTTTTCCACGTTCGATGGATTGTCCGATCACTGGAATACGGGTGCTGAATACATATCGCTCTTCCCCAATACGCTGCTGGGCATTCACAAGGATCATTACTATGCGATCCGTATAGAACCCCTCGGCCCAAACCGCACCCGTGAACATGTCGAGATTTACTACACCGATGCCGACATGGTGACGGATGATTGGGCGGATCTGCGAGCGATCAATACGGAAATGTGGAAGACAGTATTCTTAGAAGACGTGTTCGCCGTCGAAGGCATGCAAAAGGGCCGCAGTGCCCCTGGGTTCGATGGGGGCGCGTTTTCCCCGATAATGGATCGCCCGACCCAGATGTTTCATGAATGGGTCGGCGGGCAGTATAGAGCGGCCTAAACTATTTTGCTTTGGCGTTCGACGCTGTCTGAGTGTTGGTAGCAGTCAGCACTTTTTTGCGTTTTTTCTTGGTGCCTTTGCCCTCGGCAATGCGGGCCTGTTCCTTGGCGGAGCGTTGCATTTCCTGGAACCCCGCCGCCATCACCTTCAGCACCACGGCGCTCATATCTTGCGCCGCGGCCTTCTCGGCAGCCTTGGCATTTTCCGGTAAACGTTTGGTCAGCCCATCCAATTTCGCTGAAATATCTGCAAGGGTTTTCGGATCAACCGCAATCGAAGACGGCCCTTCGCTGCTGACCAATCGTCCGTCAGCTGCGGCATTCAAGGTTTTATCGACCCAGGCACGAATGGCCATACCCTCAGCATCCGCCGCCGCTTTTACCTTTTCACGGGTTTCTGCAGATGCGCCTGTGGTCGTCCAACTGCGTTCGGAAATCGCTGTCCGCGTCGCTCTTGTGTCTGCCATCTGAACCTCCGTGTTTCATTTTGTAGCGGTGATACCACAATTTGCAGGCATCCCCCATCAAGAAATCGAGAAGGGTTAGACGCTAAGCCATTATTCTTTAAAGTGTCGACGGGCGTTGAATATAGAAAGAGACATTATGAAAAAATTGGCATGATTGGCGGTCTCAGTTGGGTTTCCACCGCCGCATATTATCAACGCTTGAACGAGATCGCCCAGGACATCGTCGGCGGTGTTACGTCTGCGCATATCATTTTGGAAAGCGTCAATCGCGAGTCCTACGTCGAATTTGTTATTCGCCAAAAAAATGAAGACGCCGCGTGTGAAATGATCCTGTCGGCCGCCCGCGCGGTTGAGGCTGGGGGCGCAGAATTCATCGTCATTTCCTGCAACGACGTACACCGCTTTGTGCCCAAGGTCGCACCACATTTATCGATCCCATTCCTGCACATCGCCGAGGTGACAGCCCAGGCCATTGAGCAACATAACCTGAAAACAGTTGGATTACTCGGTGTGATGAAAACAATGGAAGGCGACTTCTATCAGGGTATTTTAAGCGAACACGGGATAGACACCCTGGTTCCAAATGCTGATGAACGGGATTATGTCCACGGTAAAATCATGGACGAGATGGTTGCCAATATCTTCACCGACGAAACCAAGGCAGGCTACTTGGATGTGATCGCATCACTGCACCAGCGCGGGGCCGAGGGGGTTATTCTGGGATGCACGGAGATTCCGCTGTTGCTTGATGCTGAC
>DGNZ01000119.1 GCA_002389175.1 Rhodospirillaceae bacterium UBA4479
CCAATTCTCCCATGGCGACGCTGGAAGACATGCAGGGCTTGAAAATCCGCACGATGAACAACCCGCTGCATATGGAAATCGTTGAATCGCTCGGTGGGTCGCCAACGCCAATTCCGTGGGCTGATCTTTATACCTCGCTACAGACCGGCGTTGTGGACGGTCAGGAAAACTCTCTTTCCACGTTCCGAGTTCCGAAGCTGGAAGAAGTGCAATCCCACATCATTTTGGACGGGCACGTTTATTCAATTATCTCGTTGTTCATCAGTGAGCAATGGCTGGATTCCCTACCGGATGATCTGCGTGCAAACGTTCAGGAGGCGGCTGATAACTACAAGGAAACCAACCGCCGTTTGTCGCAAGCCAATGAAGCCGCTGACCGCGCCTATATCGAAAACGCGGGTGTGACGATTGTTGATCCATCGATCGAGGAAAAGGCGCGTTTTCAAGAGGCGACACAGGCCCCCGCGCTGCAATCCCTTCGGGAAAATGTGGATGGCGAAATTCTGGACGCATTGTTGAGTGCTGTTGGCGCGGCAGAAGCCAACCTTTAAGACAAGACCACCGTCGGCGCGCCACTGCGCCGGCGGCATATTAAATGGGGGGCATCCAAATGAGCAGCGCACTGACGACATTTGGCAAGATCATTTCGGTCGCAATATTCTTCCTGATGCTGGGCATGGTTGTTGTGATGAACAGCCTTGTCGTCACGCGATATGCGTTTTCATGGTCCCCCAGTTGGACCGAAGAAGTCACGCGCTACGCGATGGTTTGGATGGTCATGCTAGGCGCTGGATTGCTCGCGTTATTTGAAGACCACATCACATTATACCTTTTTAATGAAAAATTCGGGGTCCGGACGCGGGCTGTTATCAATTCACTTATTCGCCTGCTCATTGCGGCAATCAGCGCGTTGGTGGCGTGGACGGGTTACAAATTTGCATTCTCCATGAGCAATATCCTCGCACCCGGAAGCCAGATGTCGATGACAGTTCCAACAATCGCGGTTCCGATCGGGGCCACCATGATTTGTGTCTTCAGCCTGCTGTTGATCTGGAATGATCTGCGGCGTGCCTTTGGCGCGGCCCCCTTCACGATCCCAAAGCAGAAACTGTTTATGGATGGGTCATTCAGGCCGGCAGATGACCTCGAAGAGCAACTGTCCTGATGTCCATTGAAATTGTTCTGATCCTTTTCTTTGGCATGATCCTGATCGGTGTGCCCATCAGCTTTGCAATGATCTCGATCTCTGGCGCCTATTTCTTGATGGGCCCGATCCCGAGCTTCGTGGATCTGTTGCCGCAAAAGATATTTGAAGGCATTGATTACATTGTCCTGACGGCAATCCCGTTCTTCCTGCTTGCCGGTGAATTGATGAGCCGATCAGGAATGGCGGAACGGTTGATGCATTTTTCCAACCTTGTCATTGGGCGGGTGCGCGGCGGGTTTGCCTATGTGAATGTACTGGCAAGCCTGTTGTTTTCGGGCCTTACAGGGGTAGCGGTGGGCGACATCGCCGCCTTGGGCAAAGTCGAGGTCACGGCAATGGAAAAGGCAGGCTACCCGCGCCCGTTCGCGGCGGCGGTCACGGTCGCATCTTCGCTTGTCGGCCCGATCATTCCGCCGAGCGGGATCATCATTTTATATTGCGCGATCATGAACGTTTCGGTCGGCGCGATGTTCCTTGCGGCACTGATCCCCGGTGTGATGATGGCGCTGGCGGATATGTTGGTCATTGGCGCACAGGCCAAGAAGCGCAATTTCCCAAAATCTGATGTCAAACGCAGCTTGCCAGAATTTGTGACGGGAACCAAAGACGCAACATTGGCGCTGCTGATGCCGGTTGTCCTAATTGGCGGCATTGTTGGCGGCATCATGACCCCGACAGAAGCAGCGGCCGTAGCTGTGGCGTATGCCCTTGTTGTTGGCGTGTTTATCTACCGCGCGCTTAGTTGGAAGGACGTCTACCGCATCTTCGTGTCGTCCTCTTTTGACGCCGCGCGATTGCTGTTCATGATTGGTGCGGCCCTCACAATGACGTGGATCTTCGCGCTTGAGGATTTTGCGGGCACAGTATCGGTGCTGTTCGGGTACTTTGACGGATCGCCTCTGATGATGATCCTGGCGATCAATCTGCTGTTTATTGTGCTGGGCATGTTTATGGACGCGGCACTTGCGCTGATCCTGTTTGGCCCCATCGTTGCCCCCTTGGCCTATGCGATTGGCGTCAGCCCGACACAGCTTGGCATTATGCTGATCGTGAATGTCACCGTCGGCTTGGCCACGCCACCCATCGGGAATGTGCTGTTTGCGATGTGCAGCGTCGTAAAGCTCGACCTCAAAGACTTAATCCGCGAGTTGCTGCCCTTCCTTGCCATCAAATTCGTGCTGTTGATCGTGATCGGCGTGTTCCCGTTCCTGACCAATGCAATTCCCACCTATTTTGGCTTTCGCTAACACCGCCAAAAATTGCTCAAAACGGAGAAGACCATGAAGATTGTATCTGCTGAGATATTTGTACTCGACCTGTCCCTGTCGGACAACTTTGCTGAGACCCAAGGGTCATGGCATCCGGTGATCCTGAAGCTGACGACAGACGACGGCATCACAGGCCTTGGCGAGGCTGGAATGGCCTATGGTGTGGGCCATCACGGCGCCGTTGGCATGGTCGAAGACTTTGTCAAAACGTTTGTCATCGGGGCCAACCCGCTGGATCGCGAAGTGATCTGGAACAAGATGCAACGCTTTTCGTTCTGGGGTGGGGCCTGTGGCCCGGTGATCAATGCCACCATGAGCGCAGTTGATATTGCCCTTTGGGACATCACAGGCAAAGCACTGGGGCAGCCGATTTGGCAGTTGCTTGGCGGACGGGTGCAGGATGATCTGCGGTGCTATGCCAGCCAGCTCCAGTTCAGCTGGGGCGATAAGGGCGAATGGTATAACCTCAAAGATCCGACTGAGTATGCCCAGGCCGCTGCCAATGCGGTCGCCATGGGATATGACGCGGTAAAAGTAGACCCGATCATGATCAATGAGGCCGGTGCCGTCGAAAATCCCAACAACATGAAGGGGGCGCTGGACAAGAAGATGATCCGCCGCGCGACCAGCCGCATCGCCGCAATCCGTGACGCCATCGGGCCGGATACGGACATCATATTGGAGCTTCATTCCCTGACATCGCTAACAGGCGGTCAGAAACTGGCCGAAGCGTGCGGCGAATTCGATATGTTCATGGTAGAAGAGGCTGTGAACTATAATGCATCAGGACCGGCCAAGACCCTGAAACGCCGCATGCCGCATATGCCGATGGCGGGCGGCGAGCGCATTTTCACACGCTGGCAATACCGCAGCTATCTTGAGGACGCCTCGCTGGACATGCTGCAACCGGATTTCTGCCTTGTCGGGGGTATTTCGGAAGGCAAAAAGATCTGTGACATGGCGCATGCCTATGAGGTCACGGTTCAGGGGCATGTCTGCGGGTCGCCCATTTCGACGGCGGCCGCGATCCATATCGAAACAGCGATCCCTAATTTCGAAATTCACGAACATCACGTCAACGCATTGTGCCG
>DGNZ01000140.1 GCA_002389175.1 Rhodospirillaceae bacterium UBA4479
AAACGCTGTCGACGGAATGGTGGTATAAAAATAGGTATTATGAACGACGCTACAGAACAATCGATCGATCCTGCCCGCGCCCGCAGGGAATTGATCAAATCAGAACCTGCACCGCATCCACGCCATGATGCCATCGTGACGCTATCCGTTGTATTTAAGGGAAAGACCTTACGACTGCGCTATATTCCGGACCGCGATATCATCTTGACCTCGTGCCTGGATGTGTACCTGGACACCTTATCAAGCCATATCGACGGATCGATAGAAGCAATCTCGCAAACAATACTCGAAGATTTCAATGATCAGATCATTCCAAGTTGGCTAGAAGTCACACTCAGCGAAGATGTGGGATCGTTCTCCCATCAAGTTAGGATCGAGGACAGACAGCCGTATTGGAAAGACCGAGGGCTGTTAGACCGATTAGAATCATAATACCTGATTAGTCTTTTCGTTGGTGATTAACGATACCCAGTTCGTCCAGTTCCGCCTGATCCTGTTTTGCGAATTCAGCGGCAACTTCAGCCTCTCGACGTTCTTCGGCAATCTCATATTTCTTCAGTTCAAGATAAGCTTCGCGCAGGCGTTCGCGCGCTGCTTCGACACCATGGGACTGCAGGATAATTGCTTTTTTTAAGTTTTCTCGACGTTCAGTCGCTACTTCTGCATACGCGGCGTACGTCAACCCTGCCTCTGTCGGCATGGCCTGCGCAAATTCCTGCTCCTGGGTGATTTCTTGTTCAAGTGCCGACAAGCGGTCCTGTAACAATGCCTGTTGGCGTAGCTGATCAGCCAGTATTCGGCGTTTCTCGTCGACTTGCCAGTCGTTGATTTTAATCAGCGTTTTGAAATTGCGGGCCATGGATCAGATCAGGCCTGCTCTTCTGGCGGTGACGGTTGTTCATTCATGCCAAGGATATCGTATAGAATCTGATAGCCATCTTCTAAGTTAGTCACCTCAGCGATTTTCTGATCCAAGAATTGTTCAAGCTTTGGGTAATAATGAATGGCTTCATCAACGCTCGCGTCAGACCCCTGCCGATATGCACCCAATCGAATAAGCTCTGCCATTTCCTCGTACGTTGATAACAATTGCCGGGCGCGAACAATCGCGTCATTTTGTCGATCCGTATTACATGCAGGCATTGTTCGGGACACGCTTCTGAGGATATTGATAGCCGGAAAGCGGTTGCGTTCAGCGATCTGACGTTCCAACACCACGTGCCCATCCAAAATACCACGCACCGCATCGGCGACGGGTTCATTATGATCGTCACCTTCGACCAGCACTGTGAACAAACCCGTAATATCTCCCTGGTCTTCAGAACCAGGACCAGCGCGTTCTAATAGCTTTGGCAGTTCAGCAAATACTGACGGCGTGTATCCTTTGGATGCGGGGGGTTCACCCGCTGACAAGCTAATTTCTCGCTGCGCCATGGCAAATCGGGTCACACTATCCATCATACAAAGCACGTTCTTGCCTTGGTCGCGGAAATACTCAGCGACAGCGAGCGTGGTATATGCGGCTTGGCGACGAACCAATGGAGGTTCGTCAGACGTCGCAACAATCACGACAGTGCTACGCATCCCCTCTTCGCCCAAATAATCTTCGATGAATTCTTTGGCTTCACGTCCACGCTCGCCAACAAGACCGACAACGCTGATTTCTGCATCGGTGTTACGCGCCATCATCGACAACAGCGTCGATTTACCAACGCCAGATCCGGCAAAGATCCCCATCCGCTGCCCCCGACAACACGTCAGGAATGTATTCATCGCGCGCACACCCAAATCGACTTTGCCGCCGACGCGCCGACGCGTATGGGCTGATGGCGGTGACGCATGAACTTGATAAGGTTTATCCCCTGACGTGATCGGTCCTTGGCCGTCCAATGGGTCACCGAACGCATCAAGGACGCGACCAAGCCAGCCGTGGTCTGGAAAAATAGACGGCTCAGATGAAATTAATTCTGCCTGACACCCTAACCCAATGCCGTCTAATGGGCCGAACGGCATGACAAGTGCGCGGCCATCTTTGAAACCGATAACCTCGCAGACGACTTCACGTTTGTTTCGCGCATCGATCCGAATATGGTCGCCAACAGATAGCGTGCCGTGCAGTCCACCGACTTCAACCAGCAGTCCGACAATATCCGCAACGCGTCCATAGACCTGATGATCCGGAATGCGTGCGACTTCGTTCGCAATGTTATTAGCAAAGGGGCGCAATGGTTAACACCTGTCCCGTAACCCGTTTCGTCCAAAAACCAGACCAATATCCCAAGATCCAAGGATGACCTTAGTTTCCTAAATTTTTGTAAAGGGTTTGGCCTTGTCGCATTGTTGAAGGTCGTGATCCATTAATCAAATAAATAGCAGTGTGTATCTCTTAGACCTCCCATTCCGTAACAATTTCAGGTCAATGGAATATTTTCCCGCAATGCCAAGAACATCCAAATTTTGCGGGTCAATGGATTCGTATGATCTTTTGTTCTATGCAATCGAATTTCCAACCCGATTGACCAGCTATCTTTCCCAGCCTTAGCGAGCAAGCCAGATTCAATATCCGGTTGCACCAATGATTTCGGTAACCATGCAATCCCCTGTCCGTCGCGAACCCTAATACGCAATGCCCCAACCATAGAATTTTCGTAAACCACAGATAATCGGTCCTGAATTCCGCGAGCGCGTAACAACGGTTCGACATGACGTCCAATCGGCGCAGTTGGTCCAAACCGTAAGTAGGGTACCGCTGTTTGAGATGTGTCACCAATGTCGTATATCGGCCCACCATCTGAGTCGCATTTGCACACTGGGATGAGTTGATCGTACCCGATCACCAAGGATTCTAGCATAGGGAATTTGGACATGCTTGGTGAATAGTCGCTTTGATAAGCGAGGACAAAATCTACCTCTCGCTTTTTCAGGTCCTCAATACAGTTGGGGAGATCATCGGCACGAAGGCGCGAAATGATGGGCCCAAATGCATTTTCAAATGCTTCCAACCAAGCCGGATAGAACCGCCAACCTATCGAATGCTGTGTCGCGAAATTGACCAAGTATCGGTCTGGGCGCGAAAGAGCATCCTGGACGTTCTCTCTCTCGGTTTCCAATCGAGACAACGCTTGCTGTCCAGCTTCAAGCATCTGATTCCCGGCATCTGTTAAGAATACAGGTTGAGAAGAGCGATCCACGAGCGGCGTACCAACCCACTGTTCAAGTGCTTTTATGCGCCGACTAAAGGCAGGTTGGCTCACATTGCCCAAAATGGCCGCTTGGGAAAAATTGCCCGTTTTCGCCAACAAGCCCAAATCTTTGAACCACATTATATCCATAATCTTATTATTTATGCATTTTTTGCATAATGCTAGGCAAACATAATATTGGCTTAATCGGTCATGCTCCCTCAACCTAAGAACAATTATCATTAAGGGGAATAAAAATGTCAGTTGTCGCAATCGAGCCATCGGCAAAAGCCGACCTTGATCAATTCCCAAGAGTTTCTCTGTGTCATCAGCCGACCCCTATCGAGCAGATGCTGCGCCTGAGTGAACATCTTGGCGGCCCAAACCTTTACATTAAGCGTGATGATTGTACGGGGCTTGCATCTGGAGGAAATAAAACCAGAAAACTTGAATTCCTTGTTGGTGAAGCACTGAAACAGAACGCTGACATGCTGGTAACCCAAGGGGCGGTCCAATCGAATCATGTGCGGCAAACTGCAGCGGCGGCTTGCCGTTATGGCTTGAAATGCCACGGATTGTTAGAGCGGCGTGTTCCTGAACGCGCCGACGACTACGAAGAAACAGGCAATGTTCTATTGGATAAACTGTTCGGTGCCACATTGGAATTTCGACCATCTGGTTTGGATATGAATGCAGAAGCCATGGCCGTGACCGAGCGACTTCGTGAAGAAGGCCATCGCCCTTATTTCATTCCAGGTGGCGGTTCGAACGAAATTGGTGCGCTGGGATACGTTTCATGTGCGCAAGAAATTGTCGCTCAGTCAGAAGAGATGGGCACCAAATTTGATTGGCTGGTCATGGCAACTGGCAGCACAGGAACACAAGCAGGCTTGGTTGCAGGCCTTCATGCTCAAGGTGCCGATTTACCTGTGATGGGTGTTAGCGTCCGGCAGAAACATGATTTTCAGGTTAAGGCTGTCCACGGATTAACAGAACGCACATTGGCCAAAATTGGCGGGCCTGCGATTAGCACAGATAAGATCATTGTTGACGATGGCTATGTCGGCGATGGGTATGGACTGCCCGCCGCCTCGACACTTGAGGCCATAACCGTTGCAGCACAGTTTGAGGGTTTACTGCTAGATCCCGTTTACTCGGCAAAAGGTTTTGCAGGGCTTTTAGGGATGGCCAAGGCGGGTTTCTTTAAGCCTTCCGACAACGTGCTGTTCTTGCACACTGGCGGATCAGTCGCGTTATTCGCCTACGAAACCCTGTTGGCACAATCGACATCAGCTTAATGGGAAGACCAGGAAACCATTCAAAAATCAGGAAGTAAAAAATTTCCGACAAATAATTTTCTAAACAAGGAGGCTAGTATGAAGAAGACTATTTTAAGTATCGCTTGCGCAGCCACGATCGGTTTTGCGTCAGCACCTGCGATCAGTTCTGAAAGCGTTAAGATCGGCGCACCATCTTGGACCGGGGCACAAGCTATTGCAGCTCTACTCCAGGCTGTCGTTGTCGAACGCATCGGCGGCGAAGCTGAATTGGTTCCTGGCAACAACGCCACGATTTTCCAAGGCATGGATCAAGGAAAGGGTGACATTGATGTGCACCCTGATGTATGGCTGCCAAATCAGCAGAGTTTCACACAAAAGTATGTCGATGGAGCTGGCACGGTCGAATTGAGCAAAAACCATACGAAGGCAATCAGGGGTTCTGCGTTTCCCAAGATTTCGGAAAAGCCAACAGCATTACCGACATTGCTGATCTGGGACGCCCAGATGTCGCCATGAAAATGGACAGCGATGGAAACGGTAAGGGCGAAATGTGGATTGGGGCCCCCGGTTGGGCATCTGCCAATGTGAACGAAGTCAAAGTCCGCGATTATGACTTGCTGCCATTCATTGACCCAATTCGCGCCGAAGAAAGTGTCAAAACAGC
>DGNZ01000384.1:0-823 GCA_002389175.1 Rhodospirillaceae bacterium UBA4479
TATGCAGCAAGCCGCGCGCGTGTCCGATTTTACAGCCTTTATGGAAAACGGGGTTCTAATCGAATATGGCCCCACTGAAACCCTCTTCACCAACCCAGAAAACCAACGCACTGAAGAATACGTCACAGGCCGTTTCGGCTAGGAGTTAACCCTTGAAAACACATTTAGCACGCGATCTAACTGAGCTCGAGTCGCAATTGTCCAGCCTTGGCGAACTCGTTTTAGAATCGGTTCAATGCGCCATCGATGCCATCAGTAGTTTTGATCTACAAAAGGTTGCACGCATCACAGAGAACGAAAAACGGATCAACGAGATGGAAATCTCGATTGAGCAGAACTGCCTAAAAATCATTGCGCTACATCAACCCGTGGCCACCGATCTCCGCTTTTTGATTGTCGTGCTGAAAGTGAACAACGATTTGGAACGCATCGCGGATCAAGCCGTTAACATCGGCGCCCGCATCGAGTTTTTGTATGATCGGCCACGAATACCCGTTGACCTACACTTTGAGTGGATGGGCCCAAGCAGCCTGAAGATGGTCGCTCAAGCACTCGCTGCGCTGCTCGACAAAGACACCCGAGCTGCGCGCGCCGTGCTGGACATGGATAACGAAGTCGATGCCTTCCATGCCCTGACGTATCGCGACCTCATTAAAGCCATGACAGACGATCCGAGCATCACCACAGAGGCTGTTTCGCATCTCACCATCTCGTCAAACATCGAACGCATCGCCGACCTGGGCACCAATATCGCGGAAGAAATTATTTTCATGAACGATGGCGAGATCCTCCGCCATACCTAACGCGAAAAATAGGGCCTGAG
>DGNZ01000384.1:919-2539 GCA_002389175.1 Rhodospirillaceae bacterium UBA4479
CCGCATCGAATCCACTTCGCGAACGTGTCGGACACCGAGACGCGCGGACATCGATGGACCCGGGCGGCGCGCTACTGACTACTCAGGCTCGCCTGAAACTGTCCTTTGCGCTCAGCTTTTTTCGTCTCTTGACTGGTCTGACTCAACCGCATGAGCGTGACCGACTCAATCGAGCCGGTAAAGGCAAAGTTATGCGGATAGGGTCCAACGGGTGAACCCGTATCGCGCCCAACATCAAAAGTTTCACCACTCATCGAATAAATCACCGGGACCGTTCTGGGGATCCGGCGCGTTGCGACCGTCCCACCGTTGACGCTCAGCGCCGCCTCGCCACCGGCACCAAAACCGCCATCATGCTGATAGGTCAAGTTGATTTCGTACGCACCTGCGTCCAACGGGGTTGTCGACGCAACAAACGTCAACTCATGTCCGAACCAGTTGTACAGGTAGGTCGGACAGCCGGCTTGGTCTAGATATAGGCTCCAGCCCGCCATGTTGCCACCCTGGCACGCGATCACGCCTTCGCTACGCGAGTCGGCCAGCACGACCTTCGCGGAGATTTGATGTGAAACATTCTTTAGATTCAGCACCGAATGTTCCGGCATTCGAACATGGTGACGGTTGTAAACAATCCGGTCATGGCCATCCAAAGAATGGGGTACAGCATACTCACCGCCACGCCGCGCTGACGCATCTCGCAGCGGATACACATTCATGGCGTCGGCCTCGGAATCGAACAACGCTTTGAGTGCAGCCAGCCGCTCCGGATACACCTCGGCTAAATCCTGGGATTGCGAAAAGTCTTCGGCAATATTGTACAACTCCCACACTTCCTCGGGCCCATCAAACTTGAATCCCGCAAACCGTATCCAGGGCAGACGGCCATGAAAACAGCTGGCAATCCAACCATCGTGATAAATGGCGCGATTGCCTAATATTTCAAAGTATTGCGTTTGCCGCCGACTTTCTGCTGCGGGCTCGGTAAAGCAATAACGCATGCTGGTCCCGTGAATCGGCATTTGATCAACACCGTTCACGACCGCCGGCGCCTCTATCCCGACAACATCCAGCACCGTCGGCATCAAATCAATCACATGATGAAATTGATCGCGCAGTTCACCCGCGGCCGCACCCATCCCGTTTGGCCAAGACACGGCCAACGCGTTTCGGGTGCCACCAAAATGCGATGCAACCTGCTTCATCCATTGAAAAGGCGCATCCAACGCCCAGGCCCATCCGACATTAAAATGATTTTCACAGCGATCGGTTCCAAAATCCGCCATGTGTTCTAGCAGCCACTCAGGATCTTCATGGACGCCATTTTGAAACGACGGCGCGCTCCAAGCCCCATGGATCGTGCCCTCCGCTGAGGCGCCATTGTCACCCGTGAGATAAATGACTAGGGTATTCTCAAACTCGCCCAGATCCACCAAAGTCTCAAAAACTCGATCGACCTGGGCATCGGTATGGGCCAGAAAGCCCGCAAACACTTCCATCAAACGGCTCGCAACGGGTTTATACCGGTCGGGATAGTCTGACCAGCTGGGCACTTCAGCCGGCCGATCGGTTAGCCGAGTCCCTGGCGGGATGACCCCTGCCGCCAACTGCTTGTCAAAGATC
>DGNZ01000118.1 GCA_002389175.1 Rhodospirillaceae bacterium UBA4479
AAGGATATCGTACACATGGCTGCTGATATATCGACGATCGCCCGATCCGGCATAACGACGCTTTCGAAAATATTTATCGATGATTTGGTCAGGCGGCATCGCCTCATCGTCGATTGCTGTCAGCAATTCGACGACTGACGAAATACGCGCACCGGGCGTCATATTATTAAGCCTTAGCCGTCCGAACGATAGTTCGGCGCTTCCCTGGTGATGGTCACATCGTGAACATGGCTTTCGCGCAGACCTGCGTTAGTAATCCGACGGAACTGAACATTGTTGCGCATGTCCTCTAGGGTTGCGCAACCGGTGTAGCCCATCGCTGAACGCAAACCGCCCACCAATTGATGGATTACAGTGCCGATGGGCCCTTTGTAAGGCACCCGGCCTTCGACACCTTCGGGAACCAATTTCAGATTGTCGGTAACTTCTTCTTGGAAGTAACGATCTGCAGAGCCCCGCGCCATGGCACCAAGCGACCCCATTCCGCGATAAGCTTTGTACGAGCGCCCTTGATAGAGCATCACTTCGCCGGGGCTTTCATCGGTGCCCGCAAACAACGAGCCGATCATGACTGCATCCGCCCCCGCAGCAATCGCCTTGGCCAGATCGCCAGAATATTTAATTCCGCCATCCGCAATACATGGGATGCCAACGCTTCGACAATATTCAGATGTTTCCAGAACCGCTGAGAACTGCGGCATACCAACGCCTGCAACCATCCGTGTCGTGCAGATCGTACCCGGGCCAATGCCGATTTTAATGCAATCCGCGCCGGAGTCGATCAGTGCCTTTGCGGCATCTGGTGTTGCCACGTTGCCTGCGACAACCTGTGCATAATTAGATAATTTTTTGATTTGCGAAACCGCAGTCAAAACCCCGGCTGAATGACCATGGGCTGTATCGACGACGACGACATCACATCCCGCTTCCATCAGCGCTTCGGAGCGTTCAACACCTGCATCACCAACCCCAACGGCAGCCGCGACGCGCAGGCGACCGTGTTCATCCTTGGCGGCGTTCGGGAACTGTTCTTGTTTTTCCATGTCATTGACCGTGATCAAGCCAACGCATCGGTGTTGATCATCGACAACAACCAAACGTTCAATCCGGTATTGATGCAACAAACGTCGTGCTTCTGATAGATCAACACCCTCTTTGACCGTGATCAACGGCATGTCGGGGCTGTCTTGTGTCATCAGTTCGCTGACAGGCTGCTTTGGGTTATCGGCAAAGCGCACATCCCGGTTGGTCAAAATGCCGACAAGTTTGCCCGTATCGGGTTCAACCACAGGCATGCCAGAGAAGCCCGTTTCCGCTTTGATCCGGAGCGCATCAGCCAGCGTTTGTTGCGGGCCAATGGTAATCGGGTCAGCAACCATACCGCTTTCGTGTTTTTTGACACGGCGGACCTGGGTCGCCTGTTCTTCGACAGTCAGATTTTTGTGGAGAACACCAATCCCCCCTGCCTGCGCCATCGCAATGGCCAATTGATGTTCCGTGACTGTATCCATCGCCGCAGAAATGAGCGGAATGTTTAATTCGATTGTCTTGGTCAATTTGGTCTTGGTCTGCGTCTGAGCGGGGAGCACACGCGACTCCGCGGGGACCATTAAAACGTCATCAAAAGTGAGCGCTTCTTGTATTTTTGGGGGTGCCATGACGCCTCCGATTCCTGCTAGGGCGATGGCGCGCAATCATACAGAGAGTGTTGGCTTTCACAAGCGCAGAGAACGCCTGAAATCAATTATTTAATCAATATTTATGCGTCTTCTGTTTTGCGGCCCCGAAATCCCGTCGCGATCACGTAAACTTCGGCGGAATCACTCCGACTTGCGGCCGGTTTGGCGTGCTTCACCGACTGAAAATCCTTTTTGAGGCTCGCAAGCAGATCGTTTTCCGTCCCCCCCTGCAAAACCTTGCCGACAAACACGCCCCCGGGCTTCAAAACATCTTTTGCAAAATCTATGGCGACTTCGAGTAAAGACATAATGCGCAAATGATCCGTAGCCTTATGCCCGGTCGAAGATGCAGCCATATCACTCAAGACCACATCGGCATCACCGTCCATCAGCGCGCGCAGTCGGTCTGGGGCATCGTCATCCAGGAAATCGCCCTGAATGAGTTCGGCGCCCGCCAACGGCTCAATTTCCAATAAATCAATACCAACGACATAACCCTTGGGGCCGCAACGCTCCAACGCGACCTGAATCCATCCCCCCGGGGCTGCCCCCAAATCAATGACGTTCGCGCCCGTTTTCAAAAACTTGAAGCGGTCATCCAATTCCGACAACTTAAACGCCGCCCTTGAACGAAGCCCCAGTTTTTGGGCCTGCTGCACGTACGGATCATTCAACTGACGCTGCAGCCATTTGGTTGAAGATATTTTACGGCCCTTAGCCGACTTTACGCGGGTATGAAGCAGACGATCCCCGCCACTGGTCACACCGCGTTTTTTACCGCTTCCGCCACTGCCACCACGCCGACCGGCCATCAGCTATTATCCTGTTTATGCGATGTCGAATTCGGCGAATGAACACGTGCTGTCGCGCATGGCATATGGCCATCCCTAGCCATCAGATCGAATAGCACGCCTTCACGAATGCCACGGTCTGCCACCCGCAATTTTCCAACCGGCCACCGATCACAAATCGCACGCAGCACAACCAATCCCATCAACATCAAATCCCCGCGGCCATGCCCCAAACAAGGGTGCGCGATCCGCGCTGCGCACGACATTCCTGTCAATCTGGCAGAAATTTGCCGCATGCTATCAAAATCCATTTCCAAACCATCGACACGGCTGCGGTTATATCTAGGCAATTGTAAGTACATTGCCCCCAACGTTGTTACGGTGCCAGATGTCCCAATCATACGGACACGATTGGCGGCGATGGCTTCGCTGATCCCATTACGCTGATCAAAGGGGGCGATCAAACCATCAATATGGTTGACCAAGGCCTCATACGCCTCGGAAGGCAAAGCCTCGGCACCATTTTCATCGCGCAACGACACAACCCCAAAAGGCAATGAAATGGTATCAAGCATCACGGGCTTTCCATCATTATGCGTATCCACCCACATGATTTCCGTAGAGCCACCACCGATATCAAAGACCAGTGCACGATCAGAATCGGAGCACAGCAACTCTCCGCACCCGGCGACGGTTAATGATGCTTCTTCCAGCGGATCAATGACCTCCATCAGCAAGCCAGATTCTTTGATTACCCGGTCAAGGAACACATCCGTATTCGATGCCTGACGGCAGGCTTGTGTCGCAACAGCACGAGACCGCGCAACACCTCGCGAATTCAACCGTGAAGCACAAAGCGACAATGCCCGCACAGTCCGGTCGATAGCCCGCTCGCTTAGAATACCTGTATCAGAGAGTTTTTCACCCAATCGGACAACTTTGGAAAAACCATCGATGACATGGAAACCGCTAGCGCACGGCACGGCAACCAGCATCCGGCAACTGTTTGTGCCGAGATCAATCGCCGCATAGGCCTGTTTGGCCCGATCACTTGGTGTGTTCCCGCGCGGGTGATCCGACGCCACAATCCCTCCCTATTTTGTCTTTACGGGCTTCTTCAACGGAAGCCTCATTACTAAATCTCATGCCAGTCTTATCGATAGGCGTTGGCTTAGTCTACTGACGGGCAACCCACTTGGGAAGGGAGGTCATTTGTTAAGCTTATGCCACCGCGCGGCTTCTTCGGCATCTTGTTTGTGTGTCGTTAAATATGTTTCTCGTGCGTCCCTAATTCGGGCTAATTCATGCTCAATACTAACGCTAGAGAGAACAACGCCAAAATCGCTTGGAACATCAACATCTGTCGCATCAAACATTCTGGCGAGTATCAAACGCCCCACCGATTGCTTGAAGTGAGACCCATCCCAATACCACTGCATTAACTCTTGAGTATTGGGAACGCGTTCTGTCGTAATCGCATTGTAACCAGAAAAATCCCAAACCTTATAAGGGGGCTTGCCAGCCCGTTCCGCCTCTTCATCGACGATGGCCACCAACGCCCGTTTCCAGTTTTCCCATGTAAACCAAAGACCACCAGCATGAATGACTTCCCAAATTCGAGCATGGCTGGGTGAAATCACAATGCGACTACTGATGCTTTTTTCGTAACTTGTCCGAATCATCCGTCGAAAGAATTGGAGCGGGGAATTCGGATCGTTCGGGTCAGTGACTGCCCATCGACGCCCCGGTTCTGGCCACCATGCGGTGGTCGCAAACATATGTTCCATGTAACCAAATTGGGGCCTGTGGCCTTCTTTGGTGCGGAGCCAACCTTCAGCACTTCGCCAATCTGATGTCCCGTCTGCCCCCTGGATCAGAATATCGTCCCGGTCTTGACGCCCGACCGTCCTGAGACTGGAACGAAACGTGTCTAACGAGAACAACGTCTTGAGGATTTCTGTATCGTCTGGGGTTTGCGGCTGACCATCCGGATCAACGACGAACCGTGCTTCGGAAAAGCCAGGACGCGTTTCCCAGTCACGATCAAACATCCAGAGATCAACGACAATGACGGCATGTTCAACAGTGCCGAGCGCGACGGCGTGCTCAAAATACCGCATCGCCTCATATAAATAACCACCGTAAAGGCTGAGGTTATAGACCGGCTGTTTTTCACGTGACCACAGCGGGTCCGTGGCCGGGATACCCAACATTGCCCGCGATGATCCAACGATCACCGTTTTAGGCAATACGTTCCGTACTTGGACGGCTTTGGCCAAGCGAATGTGTTTGTCGACGTCTACTTTGATTGCATTGAAGCCATCAATCCGGGGCATGTCATATATGCCAAAAGGGTCCACGAGCAGATTGACGATACCCATCGATATATACAGCGAGCCCGCAACCCCGAGTAAAACGATAAGATATCTTCTGAAAGAACGCCGTATCATTATCAGAACCTGAAATACAAAAATTCGCTGACCTGGGTCAGCAAAACAAGTGACGCGACAAGGATCAAACCTGTAATACCCGCCCATACCGTTGTCGGACGCCACCGCAACGGCAAACGTGTTTTATGATTGGGCTGGCCGAGGGCGGGCCGATACCGACGCATGATTTGATAGATGTTCGGGCAAAGAACCGCGATTACACCCGCGATCAGCAACCAGCGCCAAACGCGTTTGCCCGTTCCTGCATCCGCATAGACCTCGCCGCTGATCAATCCCATCGACGGTAAAATATCATTCACACCAATCAACCCATTTACCACCGCCATCGCACCGTCGAATGTGTCCGCCCTAAAGAATACCCAGGCAAACGAAACCGCCAGGATCGTCATCGCCCAAGACACGATTTGGACGCCAACGTTCCTGCGCAGCCATTTGAAATCCTTGGTCGCAAATTGCCATGCATGATTGATGATTAAGAAAACACCATGGAGACCACCCCATATGACGAACGACCAACCCGCCCCATGCCAAAGCCCCCCCAGAAGCATTGTCATCATAAGGTTGGCATACCGCCGAAATGAACCATACCGACTGCCACCCAGCGGAATATAGAGATAATCACGAAGGAACCGGCTAAGCGTGATATGCCAACGCCGCCAAAATTCAATGATACTCGTCGCCTTATAGGGCGAGAAAAAATTGATGGGCAGGCGAATGCCGAACAACCGGGCCAGCCCCACCGCCATATCTGAGTATCCAGAAAAATCGAAATATATCTGCAAGGTATAGGCGAGTGTCCCCGCCCACGCGCGCGCAAAGCCGATGGTACCGCCTGCATCCGCATCGGCAAAAACAGGTGTCGCGTACAAAGCCAGATTATCGGCAATGACTACTTTCTTAAACAAACCGACCGCAATTAATGTCACGCCTATCGCGAGGTTAAGCGCTGAAGGGCCCCGCGAAAACGCCGTCTCGTACTGCCGCATCACCTCTGAATGATGGACGATGGGGCCTGCAATAAGCTGTGGAAAGAACGTCACAAACAATGCGTATTTCAGGATGCTCGGCTCGCCCGCCAATCCGCGATGGCAATCAACCAAATAAGCAATCTGCTGAAAGGTAAAGAACGAGATCGCGAGAGGGAGCGCGACATCCACAAAACCGAATTCCGTGCCCATCAACGCGTCAGAGATTCCGGCAAAGAACCCTAAGTACTTGAACCACCCGATAAGAGCCAGGTTTCCAGCAACGCCAAAGAACAACACTCCGGTTCTTGGCTGCCCAGTGCGCGCGCCCTGAGCAATAGAAGCACCAATCAAGAAGTTCGCGATCACAGAACCCAAAAGAAGTGCGAGGTAAATCGGCTGCCACCATCCATAGAACACCAGCGACATGGCAAGCAGCCATGGGATTATCCATTTTGAATGGTCCATCCGTGACAAAACCGCAAAACCGACGAGGGTCAGCGGCAAAAACGCGAACAGAAATATGTATGAATTAAAAAGCATGTCTCTCCCGTTATTTGTTCTTGGACGAACAAACGGACGGCGACAAGATCAATTATTGGCTTCAGCGTTTCTGGTTGCGCGCCAAATCCGCCAAAATCGGACAATCAGGCCGATGGTCTCCGCGACACGAATGAATAAGCTCGGCAAGCGTATCACGCAGATAATTAAGCTCTAAAAGCCGCGCATCGACCTCAGTCAAATGCGCCTCGGCCAATGCTTTAACGTCAGCACTTTCGCGGTCAGTGTCTTCGTATAGTGACAGAAGTTGGCGACAGTCATCCAACGAAAAACCAAGTTGGCGGGCCCGTTTCAGGAACGCCAACTTTTGGATATCCCGATCATCATAATCACGGTAACCGTTGCTTTGGCGATCAGCGACGACCAAGCCAATATCGTCATAATAGCGAATTGTTTTTGCGGGCAGGCCGGTTTGCGACGCAGCGTCTCTTACATTCATCTTGGCAGCCTCTATTCATCAATTCCTGTTGGGCGCCAGCGCCGCAACAAAAGCGAGTTACTAACAACGGTGATAGAACTAAGTGCCATCGCTGCGCCGGCCACCACGGGGCTCAGATATCCAAATGCGGCAAGCGGCAACCCGATCACATTGAAAATAAAGGCCCAGAATAAGTTCCATTTAATTCGCATCCAAGTTTTTCTGGCGACATCCAATGCTGCAGCGACCAGACGTGGGTCGGGCCGCATGAGGGTTATTCCTGCTGTCTCCATCGCCACGTCTGTCCCCGTCCCCATCGCGATGGCAACGTCTGCTGCTGCCAGTGCAGGTGCATCATTAATGCCATCCCCCACCATGGCGATGACGTGCCCTGCATCGAGTTCATCAACAATGATCTGAAGCTTCTCGTTGGGTTTCAGCGGCGCGCGGACATCGGTTATCCCGACTTCTGATGCGATGACGGTTGCGACTTGATGGGTATCGCCACTTAACATGATGGCGCTGACATTACGTGCGCCCAGCATCTGAATTGCCGCAGACGCATGTGGCCGAACCGCATCGGCGACACCAAAAATACCCATCAGTTCTTTGTTCTTGGAAACCAAAACTGGCGTAATACCCAAGTCACCAATCTCAGTTATTTGCGTTTGAGTGTCAGCAACTGGAATTTCGTTTTTAGTCATCAATTCCAGATTTCCGATACGGATCACGTCACCCATATATGTCCCAGAAATTCCAAGGCCCACATGCGCGGTCACATCAGTTGCACGTTCGATCTCAAGCCCTCGCGCCTCGGCCTCATGAATGATTGCGCGCGCCAACGGATGTTCTGACCCCATCTGCACAGCAGCAGCCATAGTCAGGAGTTGTTCTTCGCTACCCGATAAACAATAAATTTTCTGAACACGCGGCTCGCCCAGTGTGAGCGTCCCCGTTTTATCAAACGCGACGGTATCAACTTTGTGGGCGATTTCGAGCGCCGCGATATCTTTAATTAAAATGCCCGCGCGAGCTGCAGCACCTGTGCCAGCAACGATCGCACTCGGCGTCGCTAACCCCAGGGCACAGGGACAAGCGATCACAAGAACAGAGACCGCGTTGATGATGGCTTTCTCTGCGCCAGCACCAACAAAGAACCATCCAGCCAAGGTCGCAATTGCGATCAACATGACGATGGGCACAAACACATGACTGATCTGATCGACCAAGCGTTGCATTGGGGCTTTGCCCGACTGCGCATTTTCAACAAGCTTGATGATCTTGGCCAGGGTCGTGTCCTGGCCGATCTGCATCGTGCGTACTTCGATGACCGATGCACCATTAACGGCGGCACCAATAACCACATCACCGATGCTTTTTGGAATAGGTCGGCTTTCGCCCGTCATCATCGACTCATCGACCTCTGTCGCGCCCTTTATAATTTCTCCATCAACAGGAATACGTTCTCCTGGGCGAACGATGACAACATCATCCACTAAGACATCTTCGATGGGGACAGCGGCTTCTATACCATTTTTCAAAACACGTGCTGTTTGTGGGCGAAGGTCCATCAACGCACGAATGGCTTGCGCGGTGCCCCGCTTGGCATACGATTCCAAAAGCTTCCCGGCCACAACCAAAGTGATCACCAACGCCGAAGCCTCAAAATACAAATGCGAAAGATTATTCGCGCCAGCATCGAACACAATCCATGTGCTAAGACCGTAAGCGGCACTTGTGCCGACCGCGACAAGGACATCCATATTACCCGTTTTGGATTTAAGCGCATTCCACGCACCAACATAAAACCGCGCGCCTACCCAAAATTGAATGGGGGTGGCCAGCGCCATTTGCGCCCAGGCGGGTAGTGCATATCCGACACCCAAGGGCGGCAAAATCATCATTAAAAACAAGGGCGCACTTAAAACGGCAGAGACCACAAGAGTGATGGTCTCTACTCGAAGGCGTTTTTGCTCGGCTTCGGCTTGTTGTTTTTCCTGGTCACGACGGCCATGAACCTCGGTCTCCCGATAAGTTGCCGGATATCCTGCGTCTGTAACCATGTTCAGTAATGTGTCTCGATTAAATGCATCTTCACTGACAGTGATCGTGGCCGTCTCCATGACGAGATTAACAGACGCATCGATCACGCCCGGGACATCTAATATGGCTCGTTCAACGCGTGACGCGCATCCGCCACACGTCATTCCAGAGACGGATATCTGCATTGTTTTATTGCTGCTGGTGCCGTCCATTACATGTCCAATTGGTTTGATAAATTACGAATGAGCTTATCATAAACCTCCCAGTTACTAGAAGGTCAACAAATTGCGAATTGGCACATCAAATACCCATTGCTGGCAAATGGCCTTTGCATATCAGGGGTTTAGGTGCATTCTTGTTGTAATGAGTTATGCAGATATTGCCCTCCATGGGCGATGGGAAACTATAAAATGCCAGACGAAGGACACGCAAAGAACCGCCCAGCATCGGGTAATTCTACGTCAGATTTAGAGCATCCAACCGAGAAGCAACCCGCACGCCGTCGCCCGGCCAAATTAATTTGGGCCGGTGTCGCCCTCGTTGTGGTCATGGCCTATTTCGGCGTTACTGAAGTCCATAAACGTATTGCTTATATCTTTGAGGAAGATGCACGGATCGGTGCTGACCTTATTACGGTTTCGTCCAGGGTTGCGGGTTGGATCACTGAGATGCCTGTGATCGAAGGAGATACCGTTCAAGCGGGCGCAGTCATCGTCCAAGTTGATGACCGCGAAGCCCAAGTCCTGCTGAACGAGCTTGAAGCACAATTGGGCGGCATCCGAGCTGAGCGTGATCGATTAAAAGCAGAGCGCGTGCTCGTCACCAGCCAGGTCGAAAGCAGATTGGTATCGGAAAAATCCCTGGCAGCGGCAGCGGGGGTTTCCGTATCGTCCATGCGCCCTCAGCTAGAATTGGCAAAACGTGAACTGGACCGGACCAAAAAGCTTTACGAAGACAAAGTCTCTTCTCGCCGACAACTAGATCAGGCGGAAACCAAGCTACAACAAGCAGATCGTGAATACCGGATCGCTGTCGCAGATTTACGCGCAGCAGAATCTCGCGTTATAGAAGTCCAAGCTGACCGGGCGCGCCTGGACGTGCTGGCAGCAGACCTGATCGTTTTGGAACAACGCGAAGCCGAAATCCAAGCGCGAATGGCGCGTCAACGACTGGATGTTTTAGATCGCACTGTTAAAAGCCCGATTGGGGGTGTTGTAGACCGTACGTTTGTTGATATTGGCGAATACGTGACACCGGGCCAGCGATTGGTTTTAGTTCACGATCCGGCCCGCGTCTGGGTAGAAGCGAATATCAAGGAAACCAGTATCCGCTCCTTAAACGTCGGTCAGCCTGTCGATATCCGCGTCGATGCCTATCCGGGCGAAGTCTTCAAAGGTCAGGTCCAGATCGTTGGTTCTGCCGCCACCAGCCAATTTGCATTGCTCCCGACCCCAAACCCGAGCGGAAATTTCACCAAGATTACGCAGCGGTTACCCATTCGGATCTCCATAGAAAACCCTGACGAACGTTTAAGACCCGGCATGATGGTAGAAGTGAAGATTCCGAAATCTGAACAATAAGCTTATCTTGGCGAAACCATAGAAGGACAAGGCAACGTTGGCCGACGCGTCCGAAGATCCTGTATTTCAGGCCCAGTTTGATCGTTTTGGCCCCTCCTATAAATGGTGGGTGACTATTGCTGGTTTGACGGGTGCGATCGCAATGATCTTGTCCGCAACCATTGTTATCGTTGCTGTTCCCAGCATCATGGGGGCTTATGGCGTCGGTCAAGATGTTGCGCA
>DGNZ01000057.1 GCA_002389175.1 Rhodospirillaceae bacterium UBA4479
AGTAAACCGTCCGAGATCATGCCTCCGTGAAAGCCCAAGTCATCTCGCCCGCGCAATGCATCAAGAATTGCAGTTTGCAGGCTACCAAGGCCCAGTTGCAGCGTAGCGCCCTCAGGCACTAGATCTCCAACCCGGCGGGCAATTTTGTGGCTAATTCTATCAGGAGTTCCAAGCTTAAGCTCTGGAAGTTGCAAAGAAGTTTCTGCAAATGCTTCAAACCTATCTATTGGTAACCGTGGAGCGCCCGGCGCATCGGGCATCGCAGGATTGATAAGGCCAATCAAACGCGCTCCAGCTGCGATAGCGGCAGGCGCAAAATCAGCGCAAAGGCCGAGGCCCACGGTTCCATCCTGCGGTGGAGGCACAGTGATTACCACAAGGTCTACGACACCTGGTCGAGCGATTCTATCGCGAAAAGTTGTATAGTGCATAGGCAGATGGTTAACTTTCCCTAAAGCGTTGTCTATGCGTAGTCCCGGGGTCATGAAAATTGTCTCAACATTAACATCAAGCCCAAGCGAAGAGTAATCACGGTTGTTAACCCCCGGAATAAAGGCACCTGTAAGCGTTATATCACGCCAAAGTGCCGGATCAGTCGCAACGGCATCAAGAATTTCCGTGGGGTCAGCAGTGCACCCACCCAGAAAAATACGTTTTGCATTCCGCGCTGCCTCTGCTGCTCCTTGGGGCGTAAGATAGACGATGTTGTTAACTCCTTTTTATGCGACTCCTTCAGGTTAAACGCAATACGGGTGACAAGTCCTTTAAAAACTCTCCCATTGCAATCAAGCTGTGATCGCTCCCTCGTTGCCCCACGATCTGAGCGGCACAAGGTAATTCCCCATCCGGCGCACAAAGTGGTACTGTTATCGCCGGTGCCCCTACCATATTGGCTAGCGAGGTAAAATCAGCCTGATTCACAGGCACAGCCCCATCATGGGCAAAAGCCCGCTGCGGCGCTGTCGGTAGCAAAAGACCATCCAATCCCAAAACTGCATTATCAAAGGATACGGCGAGCGCCTGCATCTTGTGATAAGCTAACGCCAACTGTCCTGCACTAGCGCGACGCCCATAGAGCAACATTGCGCGAAAGTCATCTGACAGACCCAGACCCTCGAGCGTATTACCCAATACCTCAGCGCCTTCGACCTCAGAAATCAACAACCCTGCCCTGCGCACTTTTCCCGGGGACCAGTCCTTGATATTGATCGGCGTCAGGATCACTCCAGCATCCGTCAGAGCCAACTTGAACCGTTCAAATGCGACCAACACTATATCTTCGCACGCCGCCAAATTGGCGACGTCTGGCACACCCAACCGCAAGCCCACGAGTGTCGTTGGGTGGGGCTGACCGGCATTAAGAGGGGTATTCAGCGGATCAGCTAAATCAGGCCCCTCGATGACGCTCAGAATCGCACCAAGCGTACCCGGTTCGCGCGCCAGCGGTCCAATTGTATCCAGCGTCCATGAAAGATGGGTCATACCCGTCGCCGGCACGCGACCTTTGGTTGGCTTTAACCCCCACAGGCCGCAATATGCGGCAGGTATGCGCACTGATCCCATGGTGTCGGTGCCCAACGTTACCGTAACAATGCCACTTGCAATTGCTGCCGCAGACCCGCCACTGGATCCACCCGGCGTGTATCCGTATTTCAGTGGATTCATGCAACGACCCCAAAATGGGTTGTCTGTAGTTCCACCAAGAGCGCCCTCATGCATGTTCAAAGTACCAAGCAGCACACCTCCTGCTGCACGAAGCCGTGCCACGACAGTAGCATCTTTGTGCGCAGGCGCCGAGGGAGCTAAGGTCCCACAGCGTGTCGGCAGGCCTGCGACTGCAATGTTATCCTTTACAGCAAAGGGTATTCCATCAAGTGGCCCAAAAGACTGCCCTGCCACCATTCGAGCTTCACTAGCTTGTGCCTCAGCCCGCGCGCTTTCAGGCAGCGTTGTTACAAAGGACCGTATATCATCATCAACAAGGCAGGTACGCTCCAGCGCCGCTTCTGTATGCTCAATTGGCGAAAATGATAATGGCATTCCAGTCATTCGGCATCTTTAATTATCAAGCGGATCGGCTTTTGTCGTATTTCGATCTGAGTAAGTTCGCCCAGTGAGCCAGGCTCAGCAAACACGACGCCGACCTCCACTCCCAAACGCTGTTTCAAAAGTTTTTGATGCGCCGACACATCGCGGCCTACATCTCCCATGGTCTCAATGTAAACCACCATCTCGTCACGCTTATCGCGGCGCGTCACTATGCAAATATATTCGTTGAGTAAATCAGGATCGCTTTCAGTCAGGATCACGCCGAGACCTGTAGGATAGATGTTGATCCCTCGCAGCTTGACCATATTATCGCTGCGCCCCTGAAATCCAACGATTCGCCGCATTGTGAAGCCGCTCGGTGATCGATCCGTGCGGAATGCTGAAACATCATGAGTGTTGAAGCGGATGATCGGAAAGACATCATCCTTATAAAGACACGTCACAACCATGTCGCCGCTGTCACCTGCAGCCAGTGGTTCACCAGTATCTACATCAAGGATTTCCAAAAACTGGGCATCCTCTTGCACATACATACCAGCATGATCCGGCCCCTCACCCGCGATGGCACCAGTATCGCCAACCCCATACCAATCATAGACCTCAGCCCCGCCCCAAGCTTTTGAAATCGTTTCTCTTCCCTCGGCGCCCATATGGCCTGAAATAACACGAATATTGAGATCACGGCCCGGCTCAAGTCCTTCTTTGCGAGCAACACTCGCAAGATAGGTAATGTAATCGCCAAATCCAATAATTGCGGTCGCCCCAAAATCTTTCATAAGGCTTACTTGGTTAGCTGAGCGAGTTTCTATTCCTGTTCCTGCAGTCAATAGTTGCGCACCAGTCCAATGTAGAACGGCCTCGCGCACATAATGCCCGCCGTTTACCATCCCGTGCCCATAAACCGAATGCAACACGTCATCACGCCGGATGCCCTGCATCGCGTAGAACCGCGCAAGTAACAAATTTTGGATCTCTCGGCTCTTCGGTCCGAACAAAAGGGGTTGGGGACGTCCAGTCGTACCACTGGTGGTCTGAAAGACCAGTGGCGGACGGTCGTTATCCGCATAGGTGTCAAGGCCATGGAAATCACCTATTGGAGGATAGGCCTCAACCGACGCCATCAGGTCTTCTTTCGAATAAGGTGGCAGCTTGCTGATATCAGCAATCGAGCGAATATCGTCCGGTATCAAATTTGCTGCGCCCCAATGCCGCTGGTAAAAAGGTATTTTCCAGGCAAATGCGACAACCTTTAGGAATCTTTCGTTTTGTAGCTTTTGCAACTTGTCACGCGGCATACGCGCTATTTCGTTCACAAAACTTTCTGGCCGGCCATACTCAGAGATCATCTCTTCATATCCCATGGCGTCAAAATAAGACGGTTGTGACATCACTTTTCCTTGTATTGAGGTGCGGGCAAAGCCGCAAGCAGATCGCGCAATTCAAAAGCGCCTGTATCAATATTAAATGCTGCTTTTTTTAGCGCAACTGGGTCAACCCCCGCCCAACTGGCCAGCATTTTAAATTTGTCAACCACCGCGCCGTTCGACATTGGGTTTTCAGTATCGCCCCAAGCATCCGGCACATGCACTACCGTTTCAGTCCCGGCAACGGTCATGCGTAGGCGCGCGCCAAAATGAGCGGGATACGCTGCTGTCAATGCTTTATCCTCCTCAACCACACAGATTTTTTGGATGGACTTATACTTGAATTTTTCTAGAGCATCTTTCTCAAAAGCCTCCAATGTTGGTGGCCCATCGATCAATGCGACAGCTACGGCATGCTGTAGGCTAAACCGTGCAGCCTCCGGATCGAGGGGATTGGGTCGGTCACAAAACAGGACTGCATCAGCATAGGTCTCAATCACTATGCGTTCAGGTTGCCCCAAACGCATATCCCGCAGGATTAACGCGGCGTCGATTGCGGCATGCGCGTGACGACAGGCAGGCCAAGGTTTGAATGACGTCTCGTTCAGTGCCCACATCGGACCGTCAAGCAATATTTCGCTGGAACCATCGGGAGCAAGCCCAGCATAGAAACCTTGAGCCCCTTCTAGAATCCGTAAGGGACCAGCAATACCCGACTGTGCTGCCAACGCAGCCTGAACGCCTCGCCTCGCCGCCTCTGCAATATGAAGATGCTTAGTAGCCCCAGCCTCATTTCGACATTCCCACAGCCCACCGGAAGTAGACAACGCGTGGGCCATCGCCCACTGTGTCTTTTCTCGGTCCAGCCCAAACATCCAGGCCGCCGCAACGGCTGATCCAAGACCACCACAGGTCGACGTATTGTGAAAATGCGCATAATGGCTTTGCCCAACTGATTTTCCAAGCCGGATCATCGACTCATATCCACGCAGTGCCGCATCAAGCGAACGATCAGAATTCTCAGTCGTTGTACACGCTATAACAGCGGGCCAAATCACTGGACCCGGATGGAGGATAGAATCACGATGTACATCATCCATTTCCAGCAGACTACCAAATCCACCCAAGGCAAATGCAACCTCCCCCAAACTACGGTTTTCGGGTGACAACGGATGTCTAATAGTTCCAGCAGTCAGCGCCATGGCACGACCCGTTTTTGTTACCGAGCCCGCAAGGGCGCATCCCAGCCAATCAAGTAAATGGAGTGACGCCCCTGCCCGGTCAAGATGAGAAGGATTCACGTCAATTAAGTCAAGCAGCTGAGCAGTCAGCGATGTTTGATAAACGCTTGGCATCTTCAGTCCCCTCACAGCACTATATAATTTGTTCGGACATATTTGATTGTTTAAAATCATTTGACAAGGAAAAATAACAATCACAGCAGGCAAAACAACCGTCTGTATTGTGCTGAAACAACGCAGTAATTCAATTAATTATTGGCAGGTGTGCTACTTGGAGAAGCAGATGGTGGTGGAAGAAGCGTTCTGGTCTTATGGCTACTCCACCCGTGATACGCGTGCCACGTTCTTGCGCGCTATTGCCGAAATCGAGAGTATGCGCAGGGTGTTTACTCGTTCGAAGACGTTATCTGTCGGCAGGTCGGTCGTCGAGGTGACATGACAATGTCGTTTCAGTTGGGCAGTCACGTCTGGTCGGCGGGAAACCTGTGTGACAGCAAAACTTTCAGACATCACAGTTGTCGTACAGACAATCATATAGAAGTTGAACGAGGCGATTGGCGCGGGCAGAACAACCGATTTGATTTGACATGTGGCCTGTGAGATACCCAAAAGAAATCCCGAGGTTTGGATCGGCGAAGGCTTGCGCGCCACCTGCCCCCCAATGGCCAATCGCACCGGGATTTGGGCCAAAGTTGAGATGGGGTGGCGCGGACAGTTCCACGCCCTGCCCTAAACGGATAGGAATCCCTAAGATTGGGTCTTTTGGGGTCTGTGCCTGCTGGACCCCAATTGCGCGTTGCCGGTCGGTTGGCAAAATTGACTCATTCCAAATATACTGGCCGTAAAGAGTAGCCACAGCTCGCGCCGTGGCATGACCACTACCTGAGCCTATGACAGCCCGTCGCCACTTGGCGGAATTGAAATCTTCGGCCCGGTCAAAGAATGCCATGGAACGGGCAAAAAGACTTTCTGGAGCTTCGTCCAACGCCGTAAATAAACCGTCAGGATCGGCCTGGGTCAATTGAGCTGTTCGCGCAATTTCAGAATCTGTTAGCCCAATGCAAAAGTCCACACCCAGCGGGTCAATCACGCGATCTTGAAGTAGCTCGCGCAGTGACCCTGCTCCCGCCGCCCTACGTAAGGTTTCACCCAAAAGGTGGCCATAAGTCATGTTATGATAGATTGGCATTGCCCGCGGTCGAAAGACGACTGCTGACCGTTCCAGAGAGCCCACCATGATATCCCAGTCGTAGAGATCGCCTTCCGCGACCGGGCCAGACACTGCAGGCAAACCCGCCCGGTGGGTTAGGACGTCAATCAAGGTAATCGCCCCTTTATCCTCGGCAGCAAATTCTGGCCAGACATCTGCAATTGGAGTATCCAGCCTGATCTCGCTTCGCGAAACCATAATATGGGCCAGAAGGGAAAGCACACCTTTTGAGACCGAAAAACAGCAAGCTAGAGTATCCGATTGCCAGGCTTGGCCCGGTCTTTTTTCGCCCCCCCAAACGTCAAGAAGCACTTCACCATGGCGCATCACGCAAAGCGCGCCCCGCTCCTCACCACTGGCGATGGTGGAGGCGAAGTGCTCAGCCAACGGAACAAATTTGGGTGAATAGATCAAGGACGGAACGCTTTTTTGGCCCACAGAAAAAAAGTGTGTTCTAGCTCAAAATCAAAGGCTATTTTGGCAAAAATCATAGCCTAATTGAGTAGCGCTGAACTTAAATACTGTCAATCACACAGCAAAAGGGAAGCAGATACCGAGTTGGCATGGTTTCATTCAGGAAAGTTTTTTTGGCGGGCCAGACAACTTTCGCGTCACAAAGCCAACCCAAGAAATGCGTCTG
>DGNZ01000330.1 GCA_002389175.1 Rhodospirillaceae bacterium UBA4479
CTTTTATACTCAAATAATCAGATATTTTCTTGTACAAGTATGACCGAGCCAATGCGCAAATTGATGCAAAGTGCAGCGAAGGGCTGCTTTGAGCCCAACCTACCAACTTTTTGCAATGCAGCTAACGTCCGCTCCTTCATCATGCGATGATTGGGCACGAAGCTTCACAAGGCTGTCTCGTGAATAACATCGGACAATTAAGCCTCAGCGCGATTTTTCCAAACTTCCCATCCGATTGTCGCCCTTGCGCCAACCTCAACCAACGGATGCGGTGGTAACTGAGTGGGCGCGCCAAGAGTCTCCATGTCGTTGATCAACGGGTTCACGACACCACAAGCTTTGTCGGCAACCAGCATGCCGCTGATTGTGCCCTTAGTAACACCGATCCCATTTTGGCACGCCGCCATCCAAATATTAGGGCTTACTTCTCCAAACTTTGGCGCACCATTGCGCGACATACAGACGTAACCGACCCATGAATTTTCGAATTCAACATTACTTAACTTTGGAAAGCGCGCATTCATCAGGGCCTTATGGTTGCGTCCGATAGCATCAGTCTTTTGCGCCTTGAAGGCCTGCCCCATTGCAACCTTGATGTCTTGCCTGATCAGAATGCGACGGTCATTTGTATAGCGCATTGTAATGCCGCCAAACCCGTTTGCAGGCGTCAGGCCCCAAGGCTGATCAACACCAAATGCTGCTTGTTCGGCCAGCGTTAGAGGGCGGGTCAGACTGGCACAAAGGGCCAGATGGACAAAGGTATTCTTGCAATAGCCAAATTGTTCGCTGAACCCGTTTGCGGCCAATATCATTCGCGGGGCGGTGATTGATCCACCCTGCGTGGCTGCGCGCACGCAGTGCGAATAATCCATTGCTGTCACGGGAGAATTTTCGAAGATCAAAACATTTTCGGGCAGCGTATCCGCCAGCCCACGCGTCAGTGCTGCGGGGTTCATCAATACACATCCGGGTGTATAGAGCGCACGGTGAAAATGCGTCGTCCCTAACTTGGTTGCAAGGGCATCCTTCTCAACCCATTCGAAGGGTTCGTTTAAAGCTGTTAACTCCGCCGCATAGGGCTCCAGCATAGCCTGCGATCCTGCAGGTGTTACAGCCGCATGGTATTTTCCGTCCCGTGACCAATCACACTGAATATTAAAGTCGTGGACATTCTTTTCGAGCACTGCCGTCGCAGCCCGCGCAAGACGCAAGTAGCTTTGAGACCCTTCCAACTGATCAAGATTAGAAGATGTCGTATGCGGTAAATCAATTATGAATCCCGAGTTTCGCCCCGAGGCGTTCTCGCCGCACACGCCTGCCTCAACCAATGCAATGCTATCGTCAGGCCGGTTGTGTGCCAACTGGCGCGCAGCGGCCAAACCGGCGTATCCTGCGCCGATAACCAACCAATCGGCCTTTATGACCTTGGCCAATGCCGCATGCGGCGTGCGGTGCGGCAGGATTGTGTTCCAGGCGTTTGTGTGGTCATTGCGCGGCAGCCGCGAGATAATCGACATGATCCGCTTACCCTTCTGTGCTCTTTGGTTGCGCCCAATCAGCAGGTTGGATCGCGTAAAAAATCAGAGCATCTTCTGCTTGATAGGTGACGCGCGTTCCGGCAGGCAACCAGATTGTGTCTAGACGGCCAGCCTTCAAAGTCTCCGTTTGCGTTATCGCGGTGACTTTCCCCTCGAGAACAAGAATGACCTCGTCATACTGCACCGTCCATTCGAACGATGCCTTGGTCAGACGGCCAAATCCAGCGCCCAGTTTGCTGCCATCATCGGTGCCGCACAGATGGGCGGCTTGGGCCTGATCGCCATGTTCAAAACGGGGTTCAAAGTTAGATTTGGCCCATTCCATGACCCTTGGTTTTGACGGTTTCATAACGGTCCTCCCTGCTTCAATAAATAAAACCATACAATATTGATTATAACCAGACAACCCTGTATGGATATCCTATGCATATGTTAGAAATCCTCACTGAAACCGCCTCAAAGCCGCGATTGGGCCGTGCTGACTGGCTGCGCGCCGCAATACTCTGCTTGATGAAAGAGGGCATTGATGCAGTTCAGATTACGCGACTGGCCACATCCATCGGCGCAAGTCGAGGCAGCTTTTACTGGCATTTCAAATCACGACAAGAATTGCTGGACGGTTTGCTGGATGAATGGTTCGCCGTGAACGGCAAGCGCATCAAACAGGTGCTGGAGCATGCAGGCAGTCTGGATCGTGGCGTGCTGTCCTTCTTTGCCGTCTGGACCAATTCGGACAATTTCAACTCACCGCTGGAGCAGGCTGTGCGGGACTGGGCGCGCCTCGACGGGCGGGGGCTCAAGGTGGTTAGGAACGAGGATGCCAACCGGATCGCTGTAATTGCCGCATTGTTCGAACGGTTCGACTATTTGCCTCAAGAAGCCGTAGTGCGCGCCCGTGTGCTTTATTTTGCGCAAGTGGGATATTTAGCGATGAACCCCGAAGAGGCCATGGAAGAACGCATGTTGATGCTGGACGATTACTTTTTTGCCTTTACCGGCAAGGTTCTCGACCCAACGGTTGGATCATCTTTTCGCCACAACTGGATCGCCTTCAGTAAAATCAGCCCATCCAAGGGGGATTCAGATGCTTCGTGAAAACAAACCACGCCGGTCAGGTGGCCGCCGTCGCGCCCAATCCGATGCGGCAAAGCCTCTGCGCGCAACGGATTATGTGAACTTGCGCCATCCGTTTCAACCCCAAGCCATGTTTTCTGACGACGAGATCGCAAACATCCACAATACCGCCCTGCGGGTGATTGAAGAACTGGGCATCAAGGTTCTGCTGCCCGAGGCCCGTAATATTTTCCAGAAGGCGGGCGCACGCGTTGAGGATGAAATGGTGTTCGTGGGGCGCGATATCGTTAC
>DGNZ01000430.1 GCA_002389175.1 Rhodospirillaceae bacterium UBA4479
CAAAACCCTCTTGGACCGCACCATCCACAGTCGGATCAATGACATTGCTAATACCACTCGCCACCGCAGTGTCGCGGCGCAATGGATTGGTTTCAGCAACTGTGACATCCATGCAGCCAAAGGCTTTTAGCGACAATGCAGCCCCAAGGCCGACAGCACCGCTGCCCAATACCATGGCGCGGGATTCTGAAATCGGACGCGCCGCATGACGATCTGCCAAAACCACACCGTGCCATGCGGTTGCCAACGGTTCCGCCAATGCCGCATGGGTCATATCCAAGTTTTCCGGCACATCGATTAAATTACGCTCGGGAATGGCCATTTGCTCGGCAAATGCACCCTGGCGCGGGGGCATCGATACGATTTCGCGCTTCGCACATAGGTTGGATCGACCGCCCAAACAATCCTTACACATACCGCATGTGACCAACGGATTGATCACGACCCGACGACCAGCACTTGCACCGGTGGTCACAACACCAGCTGCTTCATGGCCCAAAATCAAAGGCGCTGTTCGACGGTCATCATGCCCTAAATAGGCATGCATATCTGATCCACAGATACCGACAGCATCGATCTTGATGATGACTTCATCTGATTTGGGCTCAGGATCCGGAACATCGATAAATTCGATTTTTTGAGGCCCTGTATAAACAAGTGCGCGCATGTTTTTATCCTATTTAGCTGTGAAGCCGCCATCGACAGGGATAACTTGTCCTGAGATGTAAGCCGATGCTGGGGCGCTCAGGAATACCGTCACGCCATCTAAGTCAGTTAATTCGCCATTGCGTCCAATCGCCGTCATTGCCGCGTTATGTGCCAACTTTTCTGGGTTCCCAAATACAGGTGCTGTCAATTCAGTTGGAAAGAACCCCGGCGCAATGGCGTTTGTTGTAATGCCATCTTTTGACCATGCCTCGGCCATCGCGCGGGTCAGTTGCGTGACACCACCCTTGGATGCACCATAGGGCATGCTATCAGCAAATGCCCGATAACTCTGTAACGATGCGATATTAATAATCCGCCCGTAGGCCTTTTCCATCATCCCAGGAACACAATGGCGTGCCAAAAAGAATGGCACCGACAGATTGAGATTAAGTGTCATATCCCAACTGTCATCATTGATCTGATCCCATGGTTCGCGCAGATTAACCCCTGCCGCATTCACCAAAATCGTAGGCGCACCATAATGTGCAGACGCCTGGGCATAGACTTGATCTAATTGCGATCGATCATTCAGATCAGCCGACACGGCTGCAGCACGTCCGCCAGCTTCCTTAATCCCTGACACGGCAGCTTCAAGTTTGTCTGCACTTCGCGCGACAAGGACAACGTCCGCCCCTGCACTGGCCAGAACACCCGCCATATGGCGCCCGATCCCACTGGATGCGCCTGTCACCAAGGCCACCTGACCTGATAATGAAAACATGTCGTTAATAGACTGTGTCATGTCAGCAGGACTAAGATTATGTCTTCACCCGTGGTCGATTCCTTCTTTAGATGCTCGAAAGTCATATTTGCGTGTGTCTTTCATATTAATGGTTCGGCTTTAATTGCCGCCATACAAGTATCCTGGCAACCACAATGCGATTTGCGGGAAAAAGATGATCAGCAACAGACCAATCAACTGAATACCCATAAATTGCATCATCCCCAAATATATATCTTTGAGATCCCATTCTGGTACCACCCCTTTGAGGAAATATGCCGAAAGGGCTACAGGCGGCGATAACCAGGCCGTCTGTAAATTCACGGCCACTAGAATGCCGAACCACGTCAAGTTAAAGCCAAGTTCTTCGACCAGTGGCAACAAGATCGGGACAATGATCAAAACAATCGGCACCCATTCCAGCGGCCAACCCAACAAAAAGATCAATGCCATGATGATCGCCAAGATGACGTACTTGTTTAGATCTAGATTGAGCAATAAATCCGTCAGCATTCCTGGCGTGCCCAAACGCGAGAACACAGCACCAAAGAAGTTAGACGCCGCCACCAAGATCATGATCAACGCTGTGATTTCGAGCGTTTTAATTAATGCTTCTTGCAGGCCTTTCATCGTCAATTTGCGATATGCAAGGCTAAGCAAAATCGATCCAGCGGCCCCACATGCGGCCCCTTCGGTCGGGGTCGCAAAGCCGAACATGATGGAGCCTAATGCTGAGAACACCAGCAACGATGGTGGCACGAGCCCTTTAATGAATTCAGTCCAGATATGGCCCATGCTTTTGGCACGCATTTCCATAGGTAACGGCGGACCGAGCGATGGGTTTAACTGACAGCGGATCAGGGCATAAGCGGTATAAAGAAACGCCAGCATCATCCCTGGGATGATTGCGGCCGAGAACAAATCGGTGACAGGCACTTGAAGAACCGGCCCCATTACCACCAACATAATCGACGGTGGGATCAAAATACCCAGCGTCCCGCCAGCGGTGATCGTTCCCGCAGCCAGCTTGACGTCATATCCCGATGTATTCATGGTCTTCGCCGCCATGATGCCAAGGATAGTTACTGACGCACCGACGATACCCGTCGCCGCTGCAAAGATTGTCGAAACGAACAACACAGCGATATAAAGCGAACCCTTAACCCGTGACAGCATCAACTGCACGGCCAGGAATAATCGTTCCATTAGTCCGGCTTTTTCCATGAGTATACCCATAAACACAAAGAGCGGGACGGCCGCCAGTGTCTGTTCGAGCATCACCGAGGAGAATTGGAAGGTCATCAAATAGAAGACGACTTCACCAAAGCCAATGTAGCCGAATACGAAGCCAAGAAAGATCAAGGTGAAAGAAATGGGGAAACCAACAAAGATCGCAAACAGCATGACGCCGATCAGGATCAGGCCAAGAATTTCATTTTCCATATCAGGGCCACCTTCCCTTTTGGGCGGCGTAGAGACTTTTCAGTAATTCCGAAACCCCCTGAATAATTAAAAACAAAGTGCCGATGGGCAGTGCCGATTTAATTGGCCCCATGTGCGGCATCCATGCGGTGTCCATCCCCTTTTCGCCCCGCTCCCATGCGCTCATGGCAAAGTCGGTTCCCATAATCAGGAACACAATCATGCCCGGGAAATACAGTGCGATATAAAGTACGGAATCAATGAGGCCCTGCGTGCGCGGAGACCAGTTCCGGTAAATAAAATCAGCACGAATATGCACACCTTTTGACAGGACATATCCAGCGCCCAACATAAACATGGCACCATACATGAAACGACTCATGTCATAGGCCCAGCTGGTTGGTGCGATAAATGCGTATCGGGCGACAACCTCGTAAACCATCGCGAAACACAGCGGAAGTGTGATCCAGCAGACAATCTGACCGATCCGTAAACTAAATTTATCAATTGTTCTTATGGTTGCAGCCATCCAAGGCGGCATATCGTCTGGGAGTTCACCGCCACCACGTCGCTCGGCGATCATCTCATCAGAGATATCTAAATTCATAGGTTCAGCGTTATCTGACATCGCTTCGGCCCCCCAAATACAAGAACACATTCGAGGGAGACCAGCATATAAGCCGATCCCCCAGGAATGGTTAGATCACAAGAAGCTTTTACTTCTTGAGTGAGTTAGCAAATGCCATGCCCAATTTAGCATTCGACGTTTGTGCGCCAGCCCAGAAAGGTACAGCGATTTCAGCAAACGCTTTTTGCGAGTCCCAAACTTTCTTGAAGAAAGCGTTCTCTGCTGCGTTCTTCTCAAGAGATGCACGCGCTGCGTTCATATACTCTGGGAAGTAATCAGCAGGCGTATCATGCAGGATAACACCATGGTTCTCGGTCAGATCTTTGAGCGCCTTACCGTTTTCATAGATACGATAGCTGATCGCACGCATTAGAGATGCATCAGCAGCAATCTCAATAGCGGCTTGGTGTTCTGGCTTAATCTTCGCCCAGACATCACCGTTGATATAGATGTCAGCGTTCACGACAACCTGGTGAAGACCTTGCAAGTAGTAGTGCTTCAGAACTTTCTGAAAGCCAAAGACACTATCAGGCTTTGGGCAGCACCATTCAGCCGCATCGATCACACCTTTTTCAAGTGCTGGCAAAATGTCGCCACCACCCATAGCCACCGATGCAACACCGATGTCTTTGTAGGTTTGACCAGGAATCCCAGGAGGTGTCCGGAAACGATATTTACGGAAGTCATCCATGGAATTAATTGGCTCTTTGAACCAACCGAGTGCTTCTGGACCAACAGGCTGGAGCATCAAACCTTTGACGTTCATGCCCATTTCTTTCCAAAGCTCGTTGTACAGGTCACGGCCACCGCCATACATGTACCAGCTGACGAATGCGATGTTATCGATACCGACACCCGCACCCGCGACTGGCGAGCCGAACAGCATCGCTGCTGGATGATACCCAGACCAGTAGTGTGTCCAGGCGAACCCGCCTTCGATTAGGCCTTTATCGACAGCTTCCAGCGTATCTTTAACACCAACAACGGCGCCAGCTGGCAGGACTTCGATTTCAACTTCACCGCCCGTCAGCATTTTGACGTTTTCACCGAAGTCATTCAGCATCGTGACTTCATCCGCTTTGGTCGGAATAACCGACTGCACGCGGATCACAACCTTTGCTTCAGCAAGTGTTGGCAGAACGATTGCTGCCGCCATCGCCGATGCACATAGGCCTTTGACCAATGTGTTTAGTTTAAACATTCAACGTCTCCTCAGTTTTCTCTAATTGATTGCCTCTCTGATCCTGCAACTCTGCAGTTCGACAACCTGAACTGTGGACAACGGACTTGAGCCAAGCGCGGACGCATGGACCCCAAACTGGATCTGACGAAAATTTCATCGTACCGCTGATACATTGACCCTCCCATTGCCCCAAATTCGAGGCGTAACCTAACGGCTTATGCCGCTTTTTATTATTAAGTCTCACTATAGAGACTATATGTTTCAGTATTGCATATAAAAATTTTAAACTCAATTCGTTTCAAATCGTCTTTAAGAAACATTCGCATTAAAACCGTAGTAGCAGTCAGACTGCTGGGCCTCATTTTTCATGCCAATTCATAAATTTATACTGCAATTTCAATTATGTAAGCGCTTACAATTTGTATTAAGAATGGCTGAAGCTATTCTTGCTGTCAATCTAGAGATAGCCTCACAATATGCTGTCATTTTTGACTCGGATCGTTGAGAAAATTTCTCCGGGACGTTCAGAGACCCGCACGGCATAATGCCGCATGGAACCAGATCAGGCGCCCACCATTGACGACATCGCGAAGGCTGCGGGCGTATCGACAGCAACTGTTTCGCGCGTTTTAAACACACCCAATATCGTCCGTCCTGCGCTCAGAAAAAGAGTGGAAGATCGTGTCCGGGAGCTTGGATATGTCCGACATGGTGCGGCACGCGCCCTGGCCTCGGCACGCAGCCACACGGTTGGCGTCGTTATTCCAACCCTCGAAAGCGCCATTTTCTCAAGTGGTGTCAATGCGATGGAAAGCCGCTTGCGCGAAAACGGCTACACGCTGGTGCTTTCGGTAACGAACTACGATCACGCACAAGAATTCATCCAAGTGCGCCGCCTGATGGAACGAGGTGTTGATGCGATGATCTTGTTGGGGCGCGATCATGACGACGATACCATCCGGCTTCTGACACAACGAAAATGCCCTTTCGTGACAACATGGGCGTTTGCGGAACAAACTGATCTTCCATGTGTAGGGTTTGATAACCAAGAAGCTGCCCGCGAAATCACTCAACATTTGATCAATCTGGGTCATCGCCGTATCGCGGCCATTGCCGGGATCATGAACGGCAATGATCGCGCACGTGATCGCGTGATTGGCGTCAAATCGGCACTCAATACGAGTGGCCTAGAACTGTCATCCGATGATTTGATCGAAAGCCCGTATGAAGTCACCGCAGGTCGCGAAGCCATGAAGAAATTAATGTCACGCTCTGAAAACGATCGACCAACCGCCATTTTCTGCGGCAACGATGTCTTAGCCATCGGCGCGGTATTAGAGGCGCAATCATTGGGCCTGGATGTACCCCGCGACGTATCTATCGTCGGTTTCGATAACCTGCCATTGGCCGAACATCTGCGCCCCGCACTGACGACGGTGCATGTACCCAGCCGACGCATGGGGCAAGCTGCCGCAGACTTTGTGTTAAGCGCGGTGTCCGGAACGCAAAATCAAAAATCTATCGCACTTCCAACGGCTTTGATGATCCGCGAAACCACGGCGGCACCCAGGGCCGACTGACCTTAATCTTCGGGGAGTGGAATAAATTCATCGTCGCCGGGGACTTTGGCGAATTTGCCTGCTTTCCAATCGGCTTTGGCTTGATCCATCAATGCTTTGTCTGAGGCCACAAAATTCCACCAAACCGTGCGCTTACCATCAATGGGCTTTCCCCCACATAGCATCATACGAGAATCAGCGCTCGCCGTGACCGTCGGCATCGATCCCGGCGTTAGCACCGCCATCTGGGTTTCTGGAATTTCTGTGCCATCAATCGCACCCCCCCCTCAACCACATAAAGTGCGCGTTCTTCGTGATCATCGGGCAGTGGAATCTTCGCGCCCGCCTTTGCCTGTATATCCAAATATACCGTGGGCCAGAGCACCTCGACCTGGGCTTCGCGACCAAAGGCCGACCCTGCAATCAGTTTCATGTGCACGCCATCTTGCTCAAACTCGGGAAGTTGATCCGATGGATAATGCTTAAATGCAGGTTCCGTCTGTTCATGTTCTTTTGGCAGCGCGACCCAGGCCTGGATTCCGTGAACCGTCTCGTCTGCCGCACGATTCTCATCGCTGGATCGTTCAGAATGCACGATGCCCTTTCCCGCCGTCATCCAATTCACTGCGCCCGGCGTAATCGGCTGCACAACACCCAACGAATCGCGATGAAGAATTTCGCCTTCAAACAAATACGTGACGGTCGCCAAGCCAATATGTGGATGCGGTCGGACGGCAATTCCCTTACCCGGCGGGAAATGCGCAGGCCCCATGTGATCAAAGAAAATGAAAGGGCCAACCGTTCGCTTATTGCGATACGGCAACACGCGGCGCACTTCAAAATCGCCTAAGTCTGTTGGCCGGGGATCAATAATCATTTCAATTGAATCAGACATTAGAAACTCCTCAAACCTCTTACTCTAATTGATATGGGGAGAAGTTGGTGCAGATGCCACGATCGTTTCGTGGCAATCCTTAACCCGTTGGCATGATATCAAAAGCAACGGAAATACGCCGTTGATCACCCGACAGTGGCAATGTCCGATGATAAAAATGGCTGGGAAAAAGGAGCATCTTACCCGCTTCGGGTTGGAATAATTTTGTCACTGGGACGTGCTGCGCATGGATATCATCAGGGGGCCGACCAAACTCAATCCAGCCCGCATGTTCCATGGCATCATCATTAATGCTTGATGGCACCTCGACATAATAAACCCCTGAAAGCCACGCTGCCGGATGTATGTGCGGGACCTGGTGCCCTGATTCGTTCATGACCACGCCCCATACGGATACCTCGAACGTCTCCGGGCATTGATCCAAAAATGGATTCGCGGCCTCGCCAATAAACTGACGTCGATAGCGTTGAAACGCATCAATGATGATTTGATGAAATGGATCGAACGGTCCTCTTGGCGCAGATAGCAGTTCCCCCGAATGAAATCCCTGACGCGTCGCGTGTGCCGTAGGCGACGATGTCAGGGTCGGATGGGACATCACGTGTGCGGCCATCGCCTGATTAAAGGCGCAGATATCCGCAAATCCCTCGGGAGCATCAATCGTCAGTGGCATCACAAAGCGGTCCAGATCATCAAGCTCGCAGGCAGCTTCAACATTGCCCAAGTCACGGAGCGCGATGGCCTTAAAAGCCAATGCAGATGGATGACCCGGCACATCATCCAAGAACGCATCAATTTTCTGAAGCGCAGCGCCCGGGTTTGCCGAGATCAAATCCAAATCGGCCAAGTTGATCACAGCCTTTGCAAACGTGGGATCAATGTCGATTGCCCGCTGAAATGCGGACCGCGCGCCCGCTTCATCGTTAAGCGCCAAATAAGCTTCACCTTGATTAAGGGCAGCCGCTGCATTCCCCGCATCCAGTGCCAGTGATTTTCGGTAATGCTCAACGGCTTCGGCATGATCAGATTTCGCCTGGGTGGCGACACCCAAATTATAGTGTGCCGCCGACATGCCAGGATCACATTTAATCGCCTTGGTAGCAGCATCATAGGCTTCAGCGACATACCCAATATCCATCGCAATCGCCGACAAATTTGTATGTACTGCGGCGTTATCTGGGTACAGCCCCAACAAAACAGATAATGTCGCCGTCGCCCCATCGTAGTCACCCAGTTGCTTAAAGGCGTCGGCCTTGCCAATGGCAGCTTGAATATGTTCTGGGTTTCGCTCCAGTGCATGGGTGAACCAGTCGGCGGCACCGATGTGATCCCCATTGGAATTCAGCATGATGCCTGCGTTATATGCAGGTTCGGCGAAACGGTTGTTCGCGTCATGTGCCATTTTATAAGACGCTAATGCCGCATCGATATCACCCGTGCCGGCTTGCACATTCGCAAGATTCATGGCGATTTCTGGGTCATCCGGTCGACGTGTCGATGCCTGCAATAACAATTCAATCGCAGCCTGGATATCGCCCGATTGATACGCCGCGATCCCACCAAGGTTCAGCAATTGCACGTCTTTGACCCTAAGCGCCAGAAGCCGCTGCGCATCCGCCCACGCATCGGCAAAGCGACCTTCGTTGAGTGCCGCTTGGATGATGCTGAGTTGTTGCGCACGTTTGCGTGTTTTCGGACCTGCCATGCCTAGAAACATGAGGGGCAAAACGCGCTCTCGCAAGGTGCGAGTGGTATACATATAATGTGTGCCATGTCGCCAACAGACCTCAACGCCGCACTACAAATAGCGCTTACCCATCACCAAGCGGGCCAATTGGCCGAAGCCGAGGCTGGGTATGCGTCGATCCTGGAAATCGAACCCCATCATTTAGATGCCCTGCATCTTTTTGCGGCGCTCCGCTTACAACAAGGGATGTCCAAGGATGCATTAACGCTGAGCGAGCAGCTCATTGCCATTGCGCCCAGTATATCTGACGCTCATGACAATCGCGGATCGGCACTGCAAGCGCTCGGTCGCGGTGCCGATGCAGCCGTTTCCTTCAGACGCGCCATCGATCTCAATCCCAAAGCCGCGCATCATCGGTATAATTTGGGAAATGCGCTGAGGTCCATTGGTGACAAACCCGGGGCCGCCGCCGCCTACAAGGCCGCAATCGCCCGCAATCCTGATCTCCTTCAGGCTTATTCCAACCTGGGTGCCACATTATCCGAGCTTGGATTATTCGAAGCTGCGATGGATTGCTGCCGCAAAGCCATCCAGAAAAACCCCAGCTATGCCGACGCGCATTACAACCTTGGTAATGCACTACGCGAAGCGGGTAATCTGCCCGAAGCAATCGACGCGTATTATCATACCATCCAATTAGACCCAAACCATGCAAACGCAATGTGTAATCAAGCCTTGGCGCAGATGGCGATGAGAGAATTCGACACAGCCATTGGGACATTTTCAGATGCGTTACGCGCAAACCCCGAACACACAATGGCGCAGTTTTATAGTGCCGTCGCACGCGAGATGTCGGGGGCATATGCCGATGATGATTTTGCAGTCCTGCCACATGGCGACCCCACTCTTGATGCATGGAATGACAGTTGGGAATACGTAAAGGCGCATTCGGACCTTGGCACCGAAGTCATCAACGCGTCTTTTGACCTGTTGGATCATGCCCTATCTGCCGCACGGTCCGAAGGGCTGGTCCTGGAATTCGGCGTCCGCCACGGACATTCGATACGCCACATCGCTGAACGTGTGAACGGAGCCGTTTTTGGGTTTGATTCGTTTACTGGCCTACCTTCATCATGGGGTCATGAACCCGAAGGTGTCTATTCAACCGAAGGCGAGTTACCCGAGGTGCCAACAAACGTGACACTTATCCCCGGCTGGTTCGACGAAACATTGGCATCGTTCTTAGAACAGAATCCTGGCGACATTCGATTCTGTAATATCGACTGCGATATATATGATTCTACGGCCACCGTGCTGGACCTTATCGCACCCCGGATTAAACCAGGATCGGTGCTAGCGTTCGATGAATACATCGTCAATCCGACATGGCGAGAGGATGAGTTCCAAGCATTCCAAGAAGCCGTCACCAAACATGGCTGGAAATATCGTTATCTGGCGTTCGGAATCATCACCAAACAAGCCGCCGTTATCATCGAATAACGTCGTCACCATTTAGATGCAGGACCACAATTCGGGTGTGCGGTCTGACCCGGTGCTCGAACAAATACACACCCTGCCATGTCCCCAACAGCGGTCGGTCGTCTTTGACAGGGATGGAAAGCGAAACATCTGTCAGCGCAGATCGGATATGCGCAGGCATATCGTCGGGCCCCTCGGCAGTATGGCGAAACCAGGGGGTGTTTTCGGGCACCAATCGGGCGAAGTATTCATTTAGGTCCAAGACCACATCTGGATCGGCATTTTCCTGAATGGTCAGCGATGCCGATGTATGACGACAATAAAGCGTTAGCATTCCAATGCTAACGTCGGATGCACGACAAAAATTCACGACATCGGATGTGAATTCGTACAATCCCTGCCCGGCGGTGTTGATGCTAATTGTTGTCTGTGCGTGGACCATGCGGATTTGTTAGCATCCCCTATAAGATTTGGAAACGAGGCGACGATATTCATGCGTATCCGACAAGGCCCGATCCCAGGTTCCATCGCCGATGGCATCACCCGTGGTGTCATCAGATTAATGGGTGATATGGGATTTGCGCCACTCACGGAATTCAAACTGACCAACAAGCGCCGCGTCGACGTGGCCGCACTAGATCGTGACGGGCAGTTCGTGGTGATTGAGGTCAAAAGCTCCGTCGCGGATTTTCGAAGCGATAATAAATGGCACGAATATCTGGATTTCAGTGATTACTTTTATTTTGCCGTGGATACTGATTTCCCGCGTGACCTTATTCCCGATGACTGCGGTTTGATCATCGCTGATTCTTTCGAAGCCGCTGTTGTTCGTCCCGCCATTCAAAGCCCGATGAACGGTAACCGACGCCGCACTCAAACCCTCAGATTCGCCAGAACAGGGGCACAGCGATTGTCGGGGTGCGGCGACCCAACCGTTTAGCTGGGCTTGTAAGTTAACAAAATACGATCAGACAAACTGGCATCACCAATGTCGCAGACATCATGGCGACCAAACCATTGATACCTGTTTCGGGCGATGCAGGTGTAGACGGTATCGCGGAATGCCCTAGGTGTGATCTTTAATACTTTTACCCACCCCCAATAGGGCAATGTAGACAAGACAGCGATGGCTGCGTCAGATCGATATAACGCCACTCCATCTATAACGACAGCATTAGTGTCGGGGTCATGTGCATCAATATTCAACGCACTGGCCATCGCGGACCCATATTCTGATTCAATAGGGGTGAACCTAAATCGCTTTGTATCGTCACGTTTGGCTACGAACCGAATCCATGTCGAACACAGCACACACACGCCATCATACAGAATGATATCATCATCAATCCAATCCCTAGGCACATCGGTCATCGATCTTTATCAATCGCCAAGGCCACCAGCATCAAGATAATTGCAGGGCCTGTTTTGACCAACGCACCCAATGGTTCAATCCACATTTCCGGAGTCAAAATAGCGGCGCCAATCATGTAGAAAATCGAAACGCCAATGCCGAGATATAGGCCCACTCGAATTGTGCGACGCCAGGCGATCAACATTCCAATCGTGATATCCATCAAACTGCTGATGATCGTAATCGCTGCTGCAAGCCATACCGGCAATCCTCGGTCCGTCAATATACCAGTCGCAAGGTCATAGGCTGGGAACAGCGCGATCAAGCCGGACAATATCCAAAATATACAAAGGACAACAACAATTACGGATTTCAACAAATACAAACGCGCGAACCAGGCTTCTTGAACCGTCGATGGCAATGCCTTCATAATCTCTGAGAGATCGCGTGGCTCAATACCGGTCGCATCAATCCATGGCCCTGGATTCCCAACAACTCCACGGCGCAATTCAGCTAGCGCTGTGCTTCTAATTGGCGGTCGCCAACCAAGTTGCGCCACCCAATCCGCCAAACGAGCACCAATGCTCAACGACCAATTGGGGATACACAAACGTTGAGAAGGGCCGCCGAATCTATTGCGAAAGCCTGATATGACTATCCTCAAATCAGTTTCCTCCTTCGCCATTACGTCCCAAGTCCCTCGCCAATCGCGCTGACCCTGGGTCCATTTCTGCGCCAGCATACAAACGGTTTTTGAAATGTCGTGTATATCCGTAACCTGGAATGGGCGCGCCGCCATCTCGTCGGGCAAGCCAATCGGCAATGACGCGATGGACCGGACCAATGCACTGCCGCCGTACGCATCCTGCGCAATCACAAAACCCGGTCGCAAAATGACATACGGGATACTTGAATTTCGAATTACCTCTTCTGCGAGACGCTTGGTTTTGCTGAATGAGGTTGCGTCCGTCTCTTCTTCGCCAGGGATGGAAACATGGACAAGCAGTTGTGGTTTTCCCGTATTGGTCATCCTTGCCAATATTTCTTGCACAAACTCAAGATGCACGGCGTGTTCGTTGCCACCCTGCAGAACGCCAACACAGTTCAATACAATGTCGGCCTGATCGATCGCCACCAACAATCGCTGATCGTGAAGGGGAACGATCTCGGATTGCAGGGCACAATCACCAAAGCGCGATTTTTGCGCAGCGCTGAACTGACGAGCCACAGCCGTAACAAAAAAACCCTGATCTAAAAGCGCATGGGCAACGGTATTGGCAATCAGGCCGCTTGCGCCCAGGACAACAATTCTCAAATCATTATTAGACATTTGCTTCAACTATACTGGTTTCGAAATCATCAACCAGATGATCGCGATAACAGTACCGAAACCTGGAAAGCCGAATATGAACCATCTTCGATACAACGTATAATACTGATCAGGCAGGGCACTCCCATGAGCAACAGCAGCTTTCGCCAAGTCTCGCATGCGTATTTGCATCCAAACCACAGGCAACCAAAAGACACCTGCAACGGCAAACAATCCAATCGACGCCCATACCCAAAAGTCATCGAACGACGCACCAATTTCACGCATCAAAAGATATCCGCTAATCGGTTGAATAATGATCGCGGTCATGGTGAAGACTTTGTCAGCGATGACAACAACGGAAGCTGTTTTCGCGATGAAGGTTGGATCTTTGCTTCTGTGCGCCATGACCATAAAGAACGCGATACCTGTCCCCGTGCCCATGATGATAATGGCACCAATGATATGAACAAATTTGAAGATCAAGTAGCTCATCGAATGGCCATGCTAAACATTCACCCTATGCGGTGCAATTTAGCGCCGTGGACGCTTAACCAGGCCTCGGCACGCTCGGCTTCGTCCGTTAGTTGATCGACCAGCAGGTGAAAATTGGGGCCATGATTACGCTCTATCAAATGGGCAACTTCGTGCGCGACGATAAAGTCGAATACGAACGATGGTGCCATGATCAACCGCCATGAATAATTCAGCGCCCCATCATGGGTGCACGAGCCCCATCTGGACGTCGTATCGCGGACCGTCACACGCTTGACTGTTTTACCAATCTGCGCGGCTTTTTCATCGGACAATGCAGACAGCTTTTTTTTGGCCTCAGCCTTTAGCCAATCGGTTAAGCGCCGCACCATATGCTCGGGCCGTCCAGAAACATGGATCGCACCATCTTCGATCCAGACGCCACGCTTGGCATCAGGGCGTGATTGCACACGATACGTCTCATCCAGGATTTCGATTTCAACCCCATCCGCAAATGCGATGCGCGGGGTGAGTTTCCCCAGGCGACGGCGCAACCACGTGGTTTGGCTGTTTAAAAAGCTTAAACCTTCGGATTCTGCCACATACCAAGGCAGCGTCAGTTTCACACCGTCCGTCTTTGGATCGATCCGAACAATCATCCGCCGAGCCTGCTTATTACGGCGGATCGTCAACGGCACAGACATCCCGTCCAGTTCGAACGCGAGTTCCTTAACGTTGTGACGCGCTGCCAATGTAGGCCCTAGGCCGCGACCGGCATGGGGGAACCCAAGGCATCGAATTTATTATAAAGATCATTTCGGTGCGCATCCGAAAGTGCCATCAGTGGCGGACGGATATTCAACCAGCCGTCATTTCCGGTATGCCGTGCAATCAAAGCCTTCAGACCTGGCGGATAAGGATACTCAGAAACCGTTTTGCGAAGTGCTGTCAGTTCTTCGTGAGCGGTTTCAACTTGGGCGGTGTCGCCATCCTTAACCCACGCATTATAAACGGCTGCGTTTAGGCTCGATGTCACGTTCGCTGCTGCCGTGATGCATCCCGCACCCCCGCGGCGCAATAAGGGTAGCATTAATTCGTCGGCACCTGCGAAACATGCAAACCCTGGGAAGCGTTCTGCAGCGCCTGCCATGTTTTCAAGAACGCCAGAGCTATCCTTCATCCCGACAACAGTTTCGGGATATTCCTTGAGCAGCATTTCGATCAAACCATAGGTGATCGGCACGCCGGACATCTGCGGGAAGTGATATAGGTAAATCTTCAACCGGCTATCGCCGATCGACTGAATGACGTCGGAATAGGCCGCAAACAAACCCTCGTCCGAGTTGTTCTTATAAAAGAACGGCGGCAACATCAGGACGCCTTTGGCCCCTGCGCCAATCGCAGCCTGGGTTAGGTTGACGGTATCGATTGCCGCACAACATCCTGTTCCCGGCATCATCACATCGCCCGGGATGCCGCGCTCAACCAATCCTTCGATGACGCTGATGCGTTCCTTTAGGCCAAACGAATTCGCCTCACCCGTCGTGCCCAGCACACCCAAACCATCGCAACCGTTTGCCAACAGCCATTTGCAATGCGCCGCCATCAAATCCAGGTCGGGTGATAGGTCCGCCTTCATCGCCGTAATCACGGCAGCAAACACGCCTTTGTAAGGTGAATGGGTCAATTTTTGATCCTCCGTCTAAGAACAACTAATCTTGAAACCGTCATTTTGGCCAGTCTACCACATAATCTTCTAAGTCGTCTGTATCGCGTTCCGATACAACACGCCCTTTAACCGAAATTCCGGCTTCAAGAACCGTATTCGGATCGCCGGAAACCAGCGGGTGCCACCATTCCAGCGATTTTCCTTCGGCTAATACGCGATACGCACAAGTTGAGGGCAACCATGGGATCGTCGATACATTTTGCGGGGTTAGCCTGCGGCAATCGGGCACGAATCGCTGACGATCTGCGTAATTGGCACAACGGCAGGTATCGGGATCAAGCAGTCGGCACGCGACGTTGGTATACAGAATTTTGCCGGTACGTTCGTCTTCCAACTTATTCAGACAGCATCGACCGCACCCATCACAAAGGGATTCCCACTCTTCAGATGTCATATCCTCAAGCGACTTTTCTTCCCAGAAACACGGCTTTGGATCGGCTTGTTTTTTCTTCTTACGTCCGAACATGTAATCGCATTTCCTAGTAAGCGTCCGCCGTGGTTTCCAAATCGATCAGATGAATGAACGAACCGATCACGCGCCGATCAGCCAAACCCGTCTCGCCCATGTCATTGCCGTTGGCATCTTCGATCCGAAATAACGGCAATCCCGGTCCTTCTTCAACGACCGTCGCAAAATGAAATTCATGTCCCCGAAAACGGGTTCTGGCACCGCCCAAAGGTCCTGCCTTGGCCAATGTTGCCCGCCGATACCCCAAGTGAAGACGCCGTGTTGCAAAACTGGTTTCCAGCGGCAGCAATCCAGCCATCGGATGGCGACGTCCATCGGCATCGGTCAAACCGTGGCCCAAGACCATATATCCACCGCATTCACCAAAAATCGGTTTCGACACATCTGCCGCACGCTGTAAGCCATCCAGAAATTCCCAGTTCGCCGCAATGCGCCCTGCATGAAGTTCTGGATATCCGCCCGGTAGATATATCGCGTCCGCTGCATCTGATGGCGCTTCGTTCGCAAGGGGAGAAAATAACTCAATCTCGGACCCGGCACTGCGCCACCCCTCAAGGACTGCCGGATAACAAAAAGCAAAAGCATCATCGCGTGCAACTGCAATGCGCTGACCAAGTGGCGGAATAATCGTTGGGCTATCTGCGCGCGGTCGCACGGGCCATGAGCGCATGGCGCGGCGGATGGCGGTGATATCCAGATGCTCCCCCACCCAGTTGCCCGCCCGTTCAAGGAATTTTTCCAGATCAGGATGCTCTGTCGCTTGCACCAACCCCAAATGCCGAGACGGTAAAGTAAATTCTGGGGCGCGCGGCAACGTCCCAAACACTTTGAGTTCTGGGGCGATTGTCTCTAATGCTCGGGTCAAGATATCCGCGTGCTTTGCGCTGCCAACCTTATTGAAGATCACACCAACCACATCGACAAACGGGCGGTGTTCGGCGAACCCTTTGGCCACAACTGCCGCACTGGCCGCCTGTTTAGATGCATCAATGACCAAGATAACGGGCCATCCTGTGATTTCTGCGAGGGCCGCCGTGGAACCGTCAAACCGATCCCCACTTAAACTGGCGCCATCGAACAGGCCCATCACGCCTTCGCAAATAATATCATCCGCGTTGGCCGCCATTTCCCCTGCAATATTGCCAAGCGTGTGCTCTCGCATCGCCCAAGGGTCTAAATTGCGCGATGGTCGCCCGGTCGCAGCCTCGTGGAAAGCCGGATCAATGTAATCCGGCCCCGATTTCGCAGATACGACATCAATGCCTAAGTTTCGCAAATGCCGAAGTAATCCAAGCGTGACAAGGGTTTTACCGCTGCCCGATGACGGTGCAGCAATGATCAATCCACTGGCGGGTGATCCAATCAGCCGCCGCGCATTCACAGAAGCTGCCCGAGCCTTTCGGCCATTTTTTCAGGCGACGTGCCATGGGAGAAATGCGTCACAAGCTTTCCGTCAGGACCCATCAAATACACGATCCCTGTGTGATCAACCAAGTAATTCTGAGGGTCATTGGGATCCGGATCGTTCAGCCGATAATACACACGATACTCGCGTGCAACTTTTTTGACTTGTTCTTCTGTGCCCGTCAGGCCCACCGTTTTGGGATGGAAGTAACTGACATATTCTGCCAAGTGCGCAGGCGTGTCGCGGGCCGGATCAACACTGATAAACAGTGGCGTGACTTTTTTGGTCTTTTCTTCGCCCAACAGATCTAACGCAACCGACATATCGCTGAGAGCTGTTGGGCAGACATCTGGACAATAGGTATATCCAAAGAAGACCAACATAAATTGCCCGGCGTAATCTTGATCGGTGACCGCCTTTCCAGAATGATCGACAAGTTCAAACGGACCACCAACAGTTGGTGCGCCAGATTCCTTCACCACACCAAAATCGGCTTTTTTCGAATCACGGGATTGGAAATATTCGAACCCAACCAGCGCGATCACAAAGGCCAATACACCAACGCCCAAAAGCAACGCGAGGAGTTTTCCACCCGAAGATTTAGCGGGTTCTGTAGACGTGGTCGCAGGTTTCTCTGCCGTAAGATCAGTCTCTGTTTTTGGTTTGGTTTCTTTATCTGCCATCGTCATCCCAACTGTCCGGAGATTGATTGCCAATCATACGTTTACCCAGCAATTCATCAAGTAAACTTCGCGTAATCAAGGGCTGGCGAAGCCACTTAGCGCGCCTTAGAGTGCCTTGATGAGTATCGATCAACCCACCACAGAAACAGCCAGAAAACCAGATGGTGAGCTTCGGCGTGGCTGGACCACAGGTGCATGTGCTGCTGCGGCCAGTGCAGCCGCCCTTCGGGCGATCTTGTCAGGACAAAAGGCTGACTCGGTCACTATTCGACTACCTAAGGGTGAAAAGCCGACCTTTAGTCTTCACCAATCATTTGAAACCCCTGGTGGTTGGCGCACCAGCATCATCAAAGATGCGGGTGACGACCCCGATGTCACACATGGTGCAGAAATCATCGTCGACCTAGAGCCACGCGCGCCGGGATCAGGGCATACATTCAAGGCGGGGCAAGGGGTCGGGACGGTGACACTCCCCGGGTTGCCGCTTAGCGTTGGAGAGCCCGCCATCAATCCAGGACCACGCGGGATGATTTCCGATGCGCTGGACGCCGTCGCCGAAGAATTTGACGCTGAATCAGATGCCGAGATCACCGTTTCAATCACAAACGGAGAAGCCCTTGCCGAGAAAACCATGAATGGGCGGCTGGGCATCAAAGGGGGTTTAAGCATTCTGGGGACAACCGGTATTGTTATCCCGTATTCCTGCGCGTCATGGATCAATTCCATCCATCGTGGTGTAGATGTCGCGCGCAACTTAGACATCGATCATCTGATTGCCGCCACCGGGTCAACGTCCGAGGCCGCCGCAATGCGGGACCACCCAAATCTGTCCGAACAATCGTTCATCGATATGGGCGATTTCGCAGGCGGACTACTGAAGTATCTGCGTCGACATCCCGTCCCGCACCTGACCATCGCCGGGGGCGTCGCAAAGTTGACCAAATTGGCGCAGGGCCATCTGGATCTGCATTCCAAACGATCCCGCGTTGATTTGAAAATGCTGGCGGAAATGGCAAGTACACGCGGCGCATCGGACGACATTCAAACCCGTATTGCCAACGCCAACACTGCTATGGAAGCGTTCGAGCATTGTAAATCCGCCAATGTAGATCTGGGCCATGCCATCGCCATCGGCGCACGCGAGACCGCCATGGCATCGGTCGCTGGAGAGGTCGCCATTGATATCATTGTCTATGACCGCACCGGCAACCGTGTCGCGAGCACGCAACCAATTCCTTCGCCCCATGTCTAAAACAGTTTTAATTTTGGGCGGTACAGGGGATGCCCGTCGCCTTGCAGATAATCTTGTTGAGCAACATGGAGAGTCTCTTCGGGTGATCACGTCGCTCGCGGGACGAACAACATCTCCGCGCCAACCAAGCGGCGAAATTCGTGAAGGCGGTTTTGGCGGGACCGAGGGGTTGGCCAAATATTTGAATGACTCGCCGGTCGATATGCTCGTCGATGCGACCCATCCTTATGCCGCACAGATTTCAGAACATGCGACAAATGCAGC
>DGNZ01000409.1 GCA_002389175.1 Rhodospirillaceae bacterium UBA4479
CAATGCAGTAACCGATGAAACACAAGCCGTGATCGAATTGGGGTGCGGATGGGGACGCAATCTGGCAAGCACAGCACTTCGCACGGATCGGCGTGATTTGACTTTCATTGGGTTAGAACAATCCGCAGATGGTCTTCAATGTACGGAAGAATTGCTGGCAAAAGATCCAACAATTCAGGCAAGAACCAACGACTTCGATTTTTACAGTCCCGATTTTTCTGCGCTCCAAGAATACAACAACATCGTTGTTTTTTCATGCGCCGCAATTGAGCAAATATCGTTTATCGGGACAGATTTTATTGATCAAGTGATGGCAATTGCCGACAACGTCACCTTGATATTTTACGAACCCATTGGATGGCAACGGTTGAAACAACTTCAAGAATTCGGGGTTATGACATCGGTCATGGAAATCATGGGGAATGTTCCAGCCGACAAGCAGCATATGAAAGTTTACAATTTTGAATTAAAAGATTCTGCTGTATCCGCAAATGCAGTGTCTTGGTCCATCTGTGGTAGGTATAACCTCAATCTTTGGTCCGTTATTCAACACGCGATATCTTGCGGGACCGTGAACGCCAAGCACTCTGAATTCGATATTTACGGCATGAACCCGTTCAATCCCTATAGCCTTATCATTCTTGAAAAACGGAATCCGGTCTCTTGAATGCAGAACAGCGTCTAAAACAAGCAAACGACGCATTCGCCAAGGGTGATTTCAAAACTGCCGTGCAGGCTTTTCGAGATGTTATTAAATTACACCCAGAGATTGGCGAACTTTATATCAATTTGGGCGCTGCGCTTAAGTCATCGGGAGAACGTGACGCAGCCGAGCAAGCATACCGAGACGCGATCAAAAAAATACCAAAGAGCGCTATCGCCTGGTTTAATCTTGGCAATTTATTACGAGAGAACAGACAGGCAGAAGAAGCACTGAAAGCCTATCGCAAAGCTGACAAACTGCAACCTGGCACGCCTGAAATTCTAAACAATTTGGGCACGCAGCTATACGACATTGGCGCTATTGATGATGCACTCAAGCATTATGATGCCGCGCTATCGTTTCGCCCGACATTCTCAGATGCTATGACCAACCGTGGGAACGCGCTGCAACGTCTGTGTCGTATGAATGAGGCGGAACAGGCCTTGCGCGACGCCTTAAAAATTGAGCCACAGAACTCTATCTTTACCCTGAATATGTCCGCGTTCCTAGCGGCGGCAGGACGGCACGATCAAGCAATCGAATGGGTGGATGCGGCCATTGATCTAGATCCTAAATACATCGATGCACACCTAAAAAAAGCCAGTCTTTTGATTCAACAAGGGCGATTGGAAGAAGGACTCTCTCTTTACGAAAGCCGTTGGCAAAATCCACATTGGCATTCGCTACCCGCAAGAATAAAAGCCCCGCGCTGGAACGGGGAAGACCTTTCCGGCAAACATTTGATAACTTGGAATGAGCAAGGGTTTGGCGACGCGATCATGTACGCACGCTACATAACAATCTTGGCGGATCAGGCTGAAACCTTAACGATCATGTGCGAACCGACTTTGCATGACTTGTTCCGTCGCAATCTGCCTGCAAGCATCAAAATTATTGGATTAAATGATCTGCCACCACCCGCCGATTACCATGTATCGATGATGAGCGTGCCACATCATTTTGGGGTGACCTTTGATAATCTCAAAACCGAAGGTCCATACCTTACTCCGAACAAAGTTGCTGGCCAAAAATGGCGTGAAACATTCACCCTGAAACAGCTGCAGGTGGGATTAATTTGGGCTGGAAACCCAAGACAATCTCATGATTACAGCCGCTCTCTTGCAACTAAAATCATCTCACCTGTGCTTGATACACCTAATACGCAGTTCCATAATTTGTTGATTGGACCGCGCGGCGACTTTTGGAGAGATAATCGATTAATCGATCCCCGGAACAAGTTAAACACCTTTGATGACACAGCGGCCTATATGGATGCGCTTGATCTGATCATCAGTGTCGATAGCGCCCCCGCACATCTCGCAGGTGCTATCGGCAAAAAAACATGGGTATTATTAAGTTTTGACCCCGATACCCGTTATTTTCTGGGCAAAAATGACAACCCTTGGTATCCAACAATGACCCTATATCGGCAGCAATCCCCCGGTGAGTGGGGCTCTGTTGTCGATCAAATCTGCGATGACCTCAAAAAACTATAGAACAAGAAAAAACAAGCTTAACGCCTTGTTTACCCTAGGGTTTAGCTCTTTGTTAAATTCCTTTTGGTTACATTAGGGTCCCAAGTTTCTCGGGGAGTGAAACTTAAAGAAGCAGTATCGGGAAGCAGAATGCAATGACCGAGATGAAATCACATGACGAGGGTATGCGACCTCAAAGGTCGGAAGCCCTCAGCTCGACATCAAGAGCGATGGCATTAAGCGATCTTCCGCCAGCAGACACCACACGATGGGTCCCAAGGCGCAAAGCAGAGGTCGTCGCCGGCGTTCGAACTGGCATCATCACGTTGGATGACGCATGCAAGCGTTATAAACTCTCAATCGATGAGTTTAGATCGTGGGAACGGCTGTTAGGTCGTCACGGCATGAAGGGCTTACGAACAACACGGATCAAAAATTACCGGAATTCAGCAAGCTAATTCGTCATTTACGTATTTAACCACGGACTCAAGAGTTAATGACGGTAGGCAATTTTTGCCGATCATTAACTTCTTGTTCACTAAAACCCCTATAGCATCTGATCATCGTCAATGGTCGGTGATGCGTGCTGTGCGCATTTGCGGATATTCAATCGGGGGCACACGTGGATACATTTTTATTAGCCATCAGAAACTTGGGCCCCATGCGGCTTGCCATTATGGGCGGGGTCGTTCTGGGCTTACTTGGCTTTTTGATCTTTTTTGCCACCAAATTATCGACACCAAGCTTAGCGAACCTATACGGGGAGCTCTCCCAAGGCGATGCAGCAAACATCGTTCAAGAGCTCGAAAGCAGAAATATCCCATTTGAAATAAAGCAAAACGGCACATCCATCTTAGTCCCCGAGAACCGTGTATTGCAGCTGCGTTTGGAACTGGCACAACAAGGTCTGCCATCTGGCGGCTCAGTTGGTTACGAACTGTTTGATAATACCGACACACTGGGTGCCACCAACTTCATGCAAAATGTGAATTTGGTTCGGGCCCTAGAAGGCGAATTGTCACGCACAATCGCTTCCATCGGTACTGTTAAACAGGCCCGCGTTCACTTGGTCATGCCGAAACGCGAACTTTTCAGCCGTGAAAAGCAAGAACCTAGCGCATCAGTTATCCTGCAAATGCGTGGCCCCGTGCGCCTGAGTGCAGAACAAATTGCAGCCGTTCAACATTTGGTGGCATCCGCAGTACCACAGTTGACCCCCCAACGGATTTCAATTGTCGATAACAAAGGATCTTTACTGTCATCGGGCTTCGAAACCACTGATGATGCATCAGGAAGTGCCTCACGCCTAGATGAACGACGTCATGCGATGGAAAACGAAATGTCGCAGACCATCGAAAACCTTTTAGAAAAAACCATTGGTTTTGGCCGTGTTCGCGCTGAAGTCGCAATCGATATGAACTTCGACCGGATTTCCACCCAAAGCGAAGAATACAATCCAGATGGGCAAGTTGTCCGATCAACCAACGCCATCGAAGAAACCGCATCTGCACAAGATTCTGAAGGCGAACCACCGATCAGCGTTGGCACGAACCTTCCCGATGCCAACTTTGGCACCGGTGACACCGCAAGCCGCCAGGAAAATCAGTCCCGCACTGAAGAAACCACAAACTTCGAGATTTCTAAAACAGTCACCAATCACATCAAAGAAGGTGGCGAGGTTGAACGCATTTCCATCGCCGTTCTGGTCGATGAGGTACAAGCCCTTAACGAAGACGGTGAACGCATATCAGAACCCCGCCCTGAAGCACAAATGCAGCTACTTTCGACCTTGGTACGTGGCGCCATCGGGTTCGATGAAGACCGGGGTGATCAACTTGAAATCATCCAAATGCAGTTCGCATCATTTGAGGCCCCCGAGGAAGAATTAGAACTGTTCTTTGGCATGGGTAAAAATGATATCCTCCGAGTCGTAGAGATTCTGGTGCTGAGCATTGTTGCGATCTTAGTGATCCTACTGGTTGTTCGGCCACTTCTGTCGCGGGCATTTGAGTCATTGCCGTCCGCTCAAGAAGCTGCTGAACGTTTGCTTGCCGATCAAGGTCGTGCCCCTGCTCTAACTGGACCTAGCTCACCAAGTGGTGTGCCAATCGATAGCGAGGACGACGAAGAGCAGTTTGAAGAATTAATCGATATTGACCGGGTCGAAGGTCGCGTGAAAGCCTCGTCCGTGAAGAAAGTTGGTGAGATTGTTGAGAAACACCCAGAAGAAGCATTGGCGATCTTGCGCTCCTGGATGCATCAGGAGATCTAAGTTGAGTTTATTGGGGAGCGTCAGTTAATGGCGAAAGGTCAGGCAGATTACCGGTCACTTTCCGGTCCGCAAAAAGCGGCAGCATTTATGCTGGCCGTTGGTCGTGAGCATTCCAAACGCCTGTTCGAACGGATGGACGATGAAGAAATCCGCGAACTTTCACATGCAATGTCGAGTCTGGGTTCTCTTGGCGCGGGCGTTATAGAGCTAATCTTCGTCGAATTCGCAGATCAACTCTCGAATGCGGGCGGCCTGGTCGGATCTTACGATTCAACAGAACGCCTGTTGATGGACTCGTTACCCGAAGAGCGTGTTAACCAGATCATGGAAGAAATGCGTGGTCCAGCGGGTCGGACCATGTGGGACAAGCTGGGCAACGTAAACGAAGCCGTCCTCGCCAATTACCTGAAGAACGAATACCCTCAAACAGTGGCAGTTGTCCTGTCAAAGATTAAAACAGACCACGCCGCACGCGTCTTGGTGATGCTGCCTGAAAATTTCTCGATGGAAGTCATTATGCGAATGCTCCGAATGGAAGCTGTTCAAAAAGACATCCTCAACCACGTCGAACGAACGCTGCGGACAGAGTTTATGACCAACTTGGCGCGGACGGCACGTCGCGATAGCCATGAATTGATGGCTGATATCTTCAACAACTTGGATCGCAATACCGAAAACCGCTTCATGACGGCTTTGGAAGAGCGCAACCGAGAGTCCGCAGAGCGTATCAAGCAATTGATGTTCACTTTCAACGATTTGCTCCGGGTCGACAGCGGCGGTATTCAGTTGTTGCTGCGCCAGGTAGAGAAAGATCAGCTTGCGATCGCCCTCAAGGGGTCATCCGAAGAGGTTAAAGAATTGTTCTTCACCAACATGTCCGAACGTGCAGGCAAGATGATGAAAGAAGACATGGATGCTATGGGTGCGGTACGTCTGAAAGACGTCGACGAATCCCAATCTTCAATCGTTCAGACAGCCAAAGCCCTCTCCGATGCAGGCGAAATCGTTATCGCCGGCAACGACGAGGAGAGCGAACTTGTTTATTAACCAGCTCGCAATCGCGACTAAGTAAGGATCGACCGTGACCGCAATGGCCCCAGTTACCAAGTTCACGTTTGATCTAGACTTCGACGCGCCAGAAGACTCTCTACAGCCAGAGTTGGTTGAAGAAGAAGT
>DGNZ01000307.1 GCA_002389175.1 Rhodospirillaceae bacterium UBA4479
CGGATGTGACCCATTTGCGCCCGTGTTATGAGATTTTAGCAGGAAAGTTGGAACTATCAGGGCGGCAACGCTGGGTCGAAGAGGAAATGCATATCCTCGAAGATCCCAATACCTATTTGGTCGATCCGGAAAAAGCATACAAGCGGATCAAAACCCGCGGTGCCAAAGGACGACAATTATCCGTCCTGCAAAAAATTGCAGCATGGCGTGAAGATCAGGCGAAAGCCCGCGACATGCCGCGTAACCGAATTCTGCGTGATGAAGCATTGCTTGAGATATCCCATCGTATTCCAAAATCTATCGACGATCTGGCCAAAACCCGTGGGCTTGGTCGACGACTGGCCGAAGGGTCGAGTGGGAAAGATTTGCTGAAAGCCATTCGTGCCGGTGCGGATGCGCCCAAATCAGAATGGCCAACCTTTGCCGCGAAACCTGATTTTCCACCATGGACGGCTGCTGCAGCTGATTTGCTCAAGGTTCTTTTGAAAATGAAATCTGCTGATGCCGATGTGGCGGTCAAATTGATCGCGAACACGGCGGATGTGGAACTCATCGCTGGATTTGGCGAAGAAGCCGATGTCCCCGCCTTAAAGGGCTGGCGACGGGCAGTTTTTGGTGAAGATGCGCTCAGGCTTCGGAATTCGGAAATTTGTTTGGTGCTAAAAGGGAACCGCGTTGTGGTTGCCGAACTTCCACCCGAAGAAGAAGCCGCCGAATAAACCTTATCAGGCCTTTTTATCTATTGAACCGCGCAAGCCCAAGGTCTTGGTAAGGCCTTTGAAACGCCGCTCCACGGTCTCGGACTGAAATACACCGGTATTTCCCGGCAGGTGCAGGACCAGCGTTTTTGCCTTTCTGTCCAACCGTGTCCGGGACAACAAGCCCGGTGCAGACCCCGAAAGGGTATGCGCCAATCGGATGGCACGACCGATACCATCGACTTTTTTGAGTTCTTCTTCTGCCAAAAGGCTTTTAATAGAATTGACCAGCGGCGCATCAAAGTCGCCGTTATAGCGCACGTACACAGACGTCGCGATGAACACCCGGTCAGCATGTGACAATCCAGCGAACGGCAACCGCAAGCAGCGATAAAATGCATGCTCAGCACGATAGTCAGGATGCTCGTTCCATCCGATATCCGATAACAGACAAGCCGCCAAAATGCGGCGTTGATCAACTTCATCCATATCTGGAAATAATGGTGAAACCCAGGCCGCGACTTCTTCACCGTCCAATGAAAATCGTCCGGTCCGTTCTGCAAATGTCATCGCCCCTGCGATGAGCGGATCTTGGGCGCGCATATCTTCGGGCAATCGCTTGAGCATTTGTCCTTCGCGCATACCAAATCCGGAAAACACCACGCGTTTCGGTTTGAGGCGTAAAATCAATTGCGCTAGCGTTGCTGCGGCGCACGGAATACTTTTCACACGTGACGGCGAAATAGGTGGAATTTTCTTGAGCGTGTTGGTGCTTAATCCAGATAACAAAGTGGATAGGCGCTCGGCCTCGTCGCTATTGACCGAAAACTGATCAACAATATGCAGCGGGTATTCAAGCTGTTCGATAAACACCCGAGACAGCGCACGCATGATACCACCAGCAAGGAACAAGTCTTGGCCGTGTGCATCGTGAAGCCATTCTGCCTTGTCGAGTTGATCATTGATGATGTTATTCGCTTTTCGGATTTTGCCTTCAGCCAGCTCGCGCAGTCGTACGTGCCCAAGCGGAAGGGTGCCGTAATTCAAGCCTTCGCCTTCTTTAAGTACGACCAAGTCAAGAGAGCCACCACCCAAGTCGCCCAACAGGCCCGTTGCGTTTGGCACGCCGACCAGCAAACCAAGGGCCGATAGTTCCGCTTCTTCGGCACCGCTTAGGACGGTGACTGAAACGCCATAGGTCTCTTTAACCGTGCGAACGAAATCATTACCGTCGGATGCTTCGCGGACGGCAGCCGTCGCAACAAGGTCAAGCGTATCGACGCGCATAGCCTCGGCAAGCAAGACAAAACGCCCCAGGCTTGCCATCGCTTTCGCGACGCCTTTTTCGGATAATTTGCCAGTTTCTGCCAGACCTTGGACCAGTCGGCATTCGGCTTTTTCATTGAACATTGGAATCGGCATACGATCGGGGACATCGTAAACCACCAAACGAACGGTGTTCGATCCGATATCGACGACACCGATTCGACCAGTCACAGTCTGGGCGCGTGTCCGAAGGGGAATAGACTTTTCAATCACGAGCGTGATCGTAGTTTCAGATTAAAGCGCGTCAACGCAGAGATGTCATAAACGCTATTTTTTACGTTTTTTCTTAGGCTTGGTATTGGGATCAATATCACCCAATTCAGATGCAGTCCCACGTCCCGATAGGCTGGGGTTGGTCATGAAGTACATATGCGCCGATGTCCCGTCGCCACGTGTAACTCGATCAAATGAGCCATCAGCGTTCATTGTCCAGCTTTGCGACTGATCGCGGAAGTTTGCGACCATGATTTCTTCGATGATTTGCTGATGAACAGTTTCATTTTCAATCGGTACCAGTGTTTCAACCCGGCGGTTCAGGTTACGTGGCATCAAATCTGCTGAGGATATATACACTTTGGCCGCCCGTGATGGCAGCATTGCGCCGTTTGCAAAGCAGAAGATTCGCGAATGCTCTAAAAAACGCCCCACGATACTTTTGACACGGATGTTTTCACTAAGACCGGGAACGCCGGGCCGCAGGCAACAGATCCCACGGATCACAAGGTCAACGGGCACGCCCGCAGCAGATGCTTCGTAAAGTTTTTCAATGCATTCCGCATCGACCAGCGAATTCATTTTCATCCAAATGCCAGAAGGTTTGCCTGCTTTTGCATTCGCAATTTCATTGTCGATGCAATTTTCCAGCGTTGGGCGCAGTGTAATGGGTGCAAACTCTAGCTTTTCCATCTCAGCAGGTTTGGCGTATCCGGTCATATAATTAAACAAACGGGCGGCATCACGGCAGAGGCCGGGATCGCAGGTGAAAAACGAAAGGTCTGTATACACTTTGGCGGTGATGGGGTGATAATTCCCCGTCCCAAAATGCACATATGAACGCAGACGGGTCCCTTCGCGCCTTAGGATCAAATTCACTTTGGAGTGGATTTTTTTATCGACGAATCCGTAGACCACTTGCGCGCCTGCACGTTCCAAATCGCGCGCCCAGCGGATGTTGGCTTCTTCATCGAAACGAGCCTTGAGTTCGACCATCGCGGTCACTGATTTGCCAGCCTCGGCAGCTTCGATCAATGCCGCCACGATGGGCGAATCGTTCGATGTCCGATACAGTGTTTGTTTGATCGCGACGACATTTGGGTCGCGTGCCGCTTGGCGGACAAATTGCACCACCACGTCGAAACTTTCGTACGGATGGTGGACGATGATGTCTTTTTGCGAGATCGCGGCAAACACGTCTCCGCCAAAATCACGCACCCGTTCCGGGAACCGCGCGTTGAACGGCGTGAACAAAAGGTCGGGGCGTTCATCAACGACGAGTTGCTTGGTATCTGCCAGCCCTAATGGACCGCCCAACGGCATGGCGACGCTGGCCTCAACGCCCATCTCGCCAACCACCAAGTTTTGCAATTGCGGGGGCATGTCAGCGTTAAACGTGAGGCGAATGACAGAACCCCGTCGACGACGCTTCAGGGCGCTTTCAAAGGTTCGCACCAAATCTTCGGCTTCTTCATCGATTTCCATTTCGCTGTCACGGATGACACGAAAAGCGCCCCAATCGACAAGTTCAAAATCTGGAAAGATGTTGTCCAAGAATAAAAGGATGAGGTCTTCGAGAGGGATAAAACGAATTTCTGGCCCAGGCATCCGAATATAGCGTTCGAGTTGCGATGGAATGGGCAACAGGGCGCGCAATTGTTCGTCATTGGCTTCTTGGCGGAGTTCCAACGCCAGAGAGAATCCTAGGTTTGGTAGGAAAGGGAAGGGATGTGCAGGGTCGACCGCCAGCGGCGTCAAAATCGGGAAAACATAATCCATGAATTCCCGTTCAAGCCATTCCATGTCGGCTTCGGAGACATCTTCGCGTCCGAGAACATGGATGCCTTGATCGGACAGTTCTACTTTTAGCTTACGCCAAATCTCGTGCTGCAGTGTCATCAGCTTGTGCGTTTCAAGCTGGATGGCATCCATCTGTTGCGCAGGCGTCAGACCATCATCACTCGGCTGGCTCACACCAGCGCGGATTTGCCCCTTAATTCCTGCAACGCGGACCATGTAGAATTCATCAAGGTTGGCAGCCGAGATGGACAGAAACCGCACCCGCTCTAACAGCGGATGCATTTCGTTCTCGGCTTCTTCGAGGACGCGGGTATTGAACGACAGCCACGATAGCTCCCGGTTTAACAGACGAGGCCCGATGTCAGCCGCCGCATTTTTGGCGCTTTTCAGATCGTCTTTTGAAGATTCAACTTCAATGGGGAGGTTGTCGTCCATAAATGCCCAGAAAATTGTGATTAAATCGTAGTCGAAACAACACCTTAACATGAAGTGGGATGAAATTGCACGTATCGCCACATTAAACTTTTGTTGCTTTGGCGCGGTGGCGATGCCGTGCGATATTAGGTTGGCGTATCTCTCTTACTTACGGTCTTGGAGCCGCAATCATGTCGTCTTGGCGCGCGTTAACTTTGATCAGTGTTGCACTGCTGTTAGTTCTTGGTTCTGTCGGACCCGCAAAAGCCAACATCACCGTCGCTGATTATCTGAGCCTTCGTCAACAAGCCCAAGACGGGAACGCATTGGCCCAGGCACGCTGGCGCTATTATATCGTCGGGCTTATGGATGGCATCCAGGCCGTTCAAGCCCCAACAGAAGCATCCGGCGGCAAGGTGTTTTTCTGTATGCCCGAGGGTTTGCCCGTGTCGCCCAAGTTTCTGGATGAGTTCATTCAGTCCGCATTACAGCGACTGAGCGATACCGATCGGTTAACCGAGCAAATCTCATCGCCCATGGCCGTTTTGGTGGCCATTGAGCTAAAGCGGTCTTTTCCCTGCGAATAGGCTTGGTTTAGAGCGTGCCTGGGAAATTCCCGCCATCCATAAGCACGTTTTGGCCTGTGATGTATCCAGCCTGTGCAGAACATAAATAAGCGCAATAGTCGCCAAACTCTTCGGCCTGACCAAAACGCCCCGCCGGATTGCTGGCAGCCTTCTGCGCAGCGGCTTCTTCAAACGATTGTCCGGATTTTTCTGCGGTGACTTTTAAATTGGAAATCAAACGGTCCGTATAAAATGGCCCGGGTAGCAATCCATTGATCGTCACGTTGTTACGTACAGTCTTGCGTGCGATCCCGGCAACGAAGCCTGTCAGACCAGCGCGTGCGCCATTTGATAAGCCCAGGATATCAATCGGTGCCTTCACCGCGCTCGACGTGATGTTCACAATGCGGCCAAACTTACGATCCATCATGCCGTCAACGGTGGCTTTGATCAGAAAGATCGGCGTCAGCATGTTGGCATCAACGGCCTTAATCCAGTCATCGCGGTCCCAGTCACGGAAATCACCGGGTGGCGGACCACCTGCATTGTTGACCAGAATATCAGGATCAGGGCAGGCCGCCAGGATCGCATCCTGACCTGCTTGGGATGTGATGTCGCAAGCGATCGCCGTGACGCTGCCGCCACCCAACGCGCGAATTTCTTCTGCGGTTGCGTTCAATGTTTCTTCGGTGCGTGCACAGATGGTGACGTCGACGCCTTCGCGGGCCAAGGATTCAGCACATGCTTTTCCCAGTCCTTTTGATGCTGCGCAAACAATCGCCTTTTTTCCTGCGATTCCCAGGTCCATTTTATTCCTCCGTCTATATGATTAGTTGGGTCACACTCTATCGCTGGCGAACCCGTGGTCAAGTTGATGCATAAGAAGATTATTCGATGGGGGTCAAAACCTGGCGCGCCAACGGAATGGTGATCTGGCGTTTGTCTTTGAGGGCCAGGTTATCCGCCGCTGCGACGAAATCTTGAATGGCTGCGAACGTTCGTTCGATGCGGGGGATCACATATTCGAAGACACCGGGGGCGACGCGGACCTGGCGATCTGCAAACAGCTTGGCCAGTATGGCCATCAACAAAGAATCATCAGGCGGGCCAATTTCGGCGACTGCTGCCGCTTTTAGGCGCGACGCCAAATCTGCAATCTTGAAATCCCAATGACTTGGGAATGTCCGTGCGGATATCAGTAATTTCTCGCCGCTTGAAAAGCATCGATTGTAGACGTGAAACAACGCTTCTTCGCGATCTCTGTCACCTATCCATGATGCAGCGTCTTCTATGATAAATGCAGGCGCATCGTCCAGGCCGCCAACGGCGTTCGCACTCAGATCCCCTGGATGCAACACAGTTCCACCGTGCATGGATTGGAAAACTCTCAACAGGTGCGTTTTACCGCAGCCTTGCGCGCCGACGATCACGAGTGCCGGAGATGTCCAATTGGGGAACGCATCGATCTTGGCGACGGCTTGTTCGTTGCAAGGTGAGATCAGAAAGTCATCCACGCCGAGGGCAGGGCGATGCTCCCAATGCAGGGTGAGTTGCTCTGGGGTCACTTTTCGCTCGAAGGTTTTGAGCGCTCAGCGCCTTCACCGTGATAGAGATCGCTATCCATATATTGATCGATGCCGAACCGCACCAGCACACCTGCTATGGCGGCGACAGGTAGGGCAATCAATACACCCGTAAGGCCAAACAGCGACCCACCCGCCAACATGGCAAAGATAATCCAAATAGGCGAAAGACCGACACGTCCGCCCACGAGACGGGGGGTCAGAACGTAGCTTTCAAGCGTCTGCCCCGTGACGAAGACGGCAGCCACAAGCAGGA
>DGNZ01000327.1 GCA_002389175.1 Rhodospirillaceae bacterium UBA4479
TGCACCATCCGGCGGATCAACCCGGAGTGCTTCCGCGAACGCTTGGCCAAATCCGTTAAAACCGTCGGCATTTATCTCGCTAAGATGTAACTGATTCCAGTCGACCTTCATCTCTGGATCAATATGAAGCACCGCCGCCGTTTCCATCGCCCGGAACGTGCCGACCTTGTTCGTCTGGACAAGCTTGGCGGCAGCGGGCCCACAGTATTTCCGCATGACTTCTCTGTATTCATCGAGGTATTTCGATGCCACATCGATATATTCCAGCGATGCCTGCAACTCGGACCGGTCGGCCGAGCCCTGCCATTCGCACGGCAGTATGAACGATGCGGGGGTGGTCAAAAGAATCTCTGCACGCAGCAGGGTCATTCCCGTCGGTTGCGGTTTCATCACAAGGTCGTGGATGACATCGGCAGGGACCATCTCGCGAAAATAGCTCAGTTCGAGATGGCTCCACACCGGGGCATCCGCTCCATTATGAAAAATAGAACGATGCCGATAGAGCGCTTGGCCGAGGCATGTCTCCCCAAAGCGTGCCCAGTCTTTGGCACTTTCCTTGAGCGCTGTTTCCGCATCTGGTTCTTGGGTCTCTATCGTGCGGGCAAGCACCACGAGGCGGTCACCGGGTTCAACCTGTGTGATAGGTGGCCCGGAAATGGGATGGATGGTCTCAATCATCAGATGTCTCTCTAAGTTCGTTTTAACTAATATGCGTTGGATAGCGGACTTTGGAGTGGCAACGCTTCTGACAAATGCCACGAGCGCTAATTATTTTTGTTATCTGAGGCATATGCTAGCATCTCAGAATGTCGGTGGTCCCTACAAAATATTGGTCGAAGTTGGACGACGGTCGCATTCAGTGCGACGTCTGTCCAAGGTATTGCAAACTCCGTGAGGGGCAGCGGGGGCTTTGTTTTGTCCGCGCCCGCCAGAACGATCAAATCGTTCTCACAACATACGGGCGGTCCAGCGGGTTTTGTGTCGATCCGATTGAGAAAAAGCCGCTCAATCATTTTTTACCGGGCACACCTGTCCTGAGCTTTGGGACGGCGGGATGTAATTTGACGTGCTCGTTCTGTCAGAACCACGATATCTCTAAGTCACGGGAATTCGATAAGCTGCAATCCCAGGCATCGCCCGAAATGATTGCCGAGGCCGCCGTGAAATCGGGCTGTCGGTCCGTTGCTTATACCTACAACGATCCAGTGATTTTCCTGGAATACGCCGTCGATGTTGCCAAGGCCTGCCATGAACGGGGGATCAAGAATGTCGCGGTGTCGGCGGGCTATATTTGCGAGGAGCCGCGTGCAGAATTTTTTCAACACATGGATGCCGCGAACATCGATTTGAAAGCGTTCACCCAGGAGTTTTACCGCAAGCTTTGTTCGGCCGATCTAGCGGTGGTGTTAGAGACACTGAAGTACTTAAAACACGAAACGGATGTCTGGTTTGAAATCACCGATCTGTTGATTCCGGACGAGAATGACAGCGAGCACGAGATCGAGGAAATGACCCAGTGGGTGATGGAGAATTTAGGCCCCGACGTGCCGATCCATTTCACGGCCTTTCACCCCGATTGGAAGATGTTGGATAAGGAACGCACGCCGCCTGATACACTCATCCGCGCCCGGAACATCGCGCTCAAAAATGGCTTACGCTATGTTTACACCGGGAATATCCATCACAAGCCGACGCAGAGCACGTATTGCCACAACTGTGATCACATGCTGATCGGTCGCGATTGGCATGAATTATCGGATTGGAATCTCGACTTTGGGGGCAATCATCTGTCCGATTGCCGAAGTTGTGGGTCGCAACTTGCCGGGATTTTTGAAGAAAAACCCGGGGATTGGGGCCGGAAACGAGTCCCGCTAAAGTTTCGCACCCCACAATCCGATTCGGCTATGACTTCTCAGTAGGTTCTTGGGCCGGTTTCCAGAATAGCAGTAACAAAACAACGATGCCGCCGATATAAGGTGCTGCGGTAAAGTATGCAGTCACTTTTGGCCAGCCAGAGTCTCTGCAACGACGCACCAAAACTTGACCAAAGAAATAAGCTAAGCCCGTTAGAGTGAATGATACCAGGACTACAATATGGTCTGAAAATGGGAATGGTTCTCTTGTAGCGAAAAATACTGGCAGGCTAAGCCCAACGATACATGCGTACCATTTTAGCAATTCAAGTCGGGAGGCCCTTAGGGTGGTGTTCTCTTAAAATACGCCATAAACGTGGAGCACAAACTTCATCACTTCGGATATGACCAACACCAACAAAATAAGTTCTGCGCCGCTGATCATGAGTGCTATTCCAATGAACTTAGAATGATAAAGATATCTGTTTCGCCTTGAACCACCTTAAAGCGCAACAAACTGATTTGCGATTACTGAATTGCTGGTTAATGGGAGATGACTAGAAACATTGATATTCGTGACATTTCCGACATCGCCTGCTAAACGCCCGTCATGATCGCGAGCGGAACATAAATCTATGACTAAAAAAAATCTACTGATTGCCCTGAAGATTGCGATTTCGGGTGGGCTTATTTGGTTTTTACTGTCGTCTGTTGACCTAGGCGCAGCCAAAGATCGGGTGCTGAGCGCCGATTTCACCATTCTGGCGGCGGCTGCATTGGTGATCATTATTCAGATTGGTGTTGCGGGTGCCCGGTGGTGGGTGGTGATGCGTGCGATTGAAGCGCCGTTGCCCTGGATTGAACTCTGTAAACTGTTTTGGATTGGCGGGTTTTTCAGTCAGGCATTGCCATCATCCGTGGGTGGGGACCCGATCAGGATTTACCTGACGCACAAGGACGGCTTACCCCTTGGCAAGGCCATCAATGGCGTGATGCTAGAACGTGTCGTGACCATCGTCGGCCTCGTCGTGTTGGTCGCGGCAGTACAGCCAGTATTTTTGCCAAAACTGGATGCCCAGAATCAGATGCTGACGCAGATTGCGCTGCTGACATTAGCTGTTGGGGCCATCGGCGGTATCACGTTCATCATGTTCCTGGATCGCCTGCCCGAGAGCTTATCGCGCTTCAAAATCGTGCGTGGCATGTATGTATTAGCAGCAGATACCCGAAAGCTATTCCTGCGCCCGGTCAATGCCATCCTTGCAATTATCAGCGGTGTCACAACACATGTCGTGATTGCGCTATGCGTGTTTTTAATTGGCCAAAGTCTGGGCGTTGAAATTACCTGGCTTGATTGCATGGTTTTGATGCCACCCGTTATTTTGGCGACCACGATCCCGATTTCGATAGCTGGCTGGGGCGTTCGCGAAGGGGCGATGGTCACGGCATTTGCCTTGGTCGGGGTGCCGTCAGACGGGGCCTTGGTGATGTCATTAACGCTGGGTCTCATTGGTATCGCCATGATGATACCAGGGGGCGTGTTGTGGTTGCTTCGCCGCAATCGCGGGGAAACGGTATCTGTTTCCGAAGCCGCCGAGATCGTTGAGACCGAAATTGCCGAGGCCGACCGCGAAGCACAAAACCGTTCTTGATCCCACGCGTCTTTGCCGACTTGCGCCCTTGAACGCTGGGCGATGCGCGATACACTCTAATCAGAACAATATTTCACATACACCGCCTTCAGAGAGGACCGCATGAAGATTTCATTTGCGAACACGAGCGCGCCGAAAAAAGGAACCGTCGTTGTTTTTGCAACCGATGGGGCAACCTGGACCAAGACCGCCGAGGCCTTGGATAAGAAACTATCTGGTGCCCTTGGGCGTGCCGCTAAGACAGCCAGCTTTGAAGGTAAAAAAGGTCAGACAATGTCTGTGCTATCGCCCGGCAACGGCGCGATTGAGCGGGTTTTGTGTGTCGGCTTGGGCAAAGCGGATGAACTGACAGCGGAAAAAGCGACCGAGATCGGTGGCACGATTGCGGGCACGTTGAAATCTGCTGCGGCATCAGCCGATGTCCATGTCGATCCCGTAACGGCGTCTAAGCAAACGGCTGCAGATATCGCATCTGCCATTGCATTCGGTGCGACGCTGCGCTCGTACGTTTTTGCCAAATACAAAACGAATAAAACCAAAGACAAAACGACGATTCTCAAATCCCTGGCTTTCAAGTGTGGTGGTTCTGCGTCCGCGAAGTCAGCGTATGCACAGCTAGCCAAAGTGGTCGAGGGCGTCAGCTTTACCCGCGATTTGGTATCTGAGCCGCCAAACATTTTGCATCCCAAAGAATTTGCAACGCGTTTGAAGACCGACCTGACCAAACTGGGCGTCAAAGTCACGGTCATGGGCGAAGCGCAAATGCGCAAACTGGGTATGGGATCGTTGCTGTCTGTTGGTGACGGCAGTTCCCGTGAAAGCCAGATGGTTGTGATGGAATGGAACGGCCTGCCTGCCGCGCAAAAGAAAAACTCCAAGCCGATTTCGTTCATCGGCAAGGGCGTGTGCTTTGATACCGGCGGGATTTCGTTGAAGCCGGCGGCGAGCATGGAAGACATGAAATGGGATA
>DGNZ01000426.1 GCA_002389175.1 Rhodospirillaceae bacterium UBA4479
TCCATCAACGCCAGCATCCGGTTGACGACGCTTGCCCTGTCATCCGCCTTTTGGATCGCCCCTAATTGTGCTGCGCCAACGGTGACCACTCTGCTCATTGCTTGTACTCCGATTTCATTTTTACTAACCGCGCCATCTAAAAATGGTGCGTTACCTTAAATCCAGTGTTTTGGCGGTGCATGCTGCGAGCACCAGACCTGCAGTCAATTGGGTTGCGCGCGCCAAGTCGGCGGGATCAATTTTATCCCTGTTGTCGGCAGGTGTTAGAACGTATGTGAGATTTGAACTCGGGTTATCGAACCCGGCGACCAACCGTGCGGCAGGAATGCCGTGCCGAGCGAAATTGTAATGATCCGAATTGCGCATCAATGGTTGATGGGTTCCTAATTGCTGTCCAATGCCTGTGGCCTGTTCGACCATCCAGGCCTCAGCTTTTCCAAAACCACTGGTGAGAGCCGTAATTTCAGAATCGCCTGCGACAGAATCCAGATTGATGTTCAGCTTGATTGAATTGCGTTCGGCGTCACTCATGCCATCAACATACGCGGCAGAACCAGCCAGTGCCCATTCTTCGACGGTAAAGAAACCGACCCGGAGACCCCGCTCAAACGTATTTGCACAAGGCAATACGGCTGCGAGTGCGTTAAGTACCGCAGCCAATCCGGTCCCATTATCCATCGCGCTTTCCGACAAATGGTGTCCATCGATATGTGCGGAAAGCACGACCCATTCGTCGATGCGACCCGGGATATCGAGTATAAGGTTTTCAGTACGGCGTGGTTCTGATTTGGCTTCAATTCGAATTTTTATTTGTTGAACACCATCACCCGATAATGCTGCTGCGGTCTCTGCGCTGATGCCGGCCGCTGGAATACCTCTGGTTGGGGTTGCGCCCGAAGAACCTGTGACGGGAAGGTCTCCTGGCAGATGCGACGCAATCAAAAATCCTGCTGCACCTCGGTCTATCGCCCGGTCGTATTTAACGCGGCGGTGAGTGGTTTCTGCGGCAAACATATACTCATGACGGACCATAACAATTTTGCCTGGAATGACATCTGCATGAGCATCAAAATCTGCTTCTGTGCCACGACCGATATCGATCAGGTCGGAGATCAACCCGCCTTCAGGCGTCTCAGGAGATCGCACCAGTGATGCGCACGAAAATATCTTCCCGTCGGAAAGGCGCTCTATGGATGCGTCGCCCCGGACCCATCCTGTATCTTCGATGGTCATCCGTTTTGGGGGCGACCCTGTAATTTCATCTAATCTTTTTGCAAGGTACTCTCGCGCTAGAACTTCACTTTGTGTACCAGCAAAGCGGCCGCCTGTTTCACAAATAGCGTCCAGATCTGCCATCACTTTGGCAGCGTCTCCGGCACGTTTGAGTACGCTCTGTGTTGCGGTATCCATTAGGCTGCTCCCTCACCACATTGAAATAGTCGGCGTTCCAACTGGGTTAGACGCTCGGCACCATCGGGGGTGACGAGGATGGTTTCGCTGATCGCAACGCCAGCACTGGCGGATGTATACATATGGAATGCCATGCCAGCTTCAAGTTCCCAATCGGCGTCCTTGGTGAAAACTCGGGTAAAGTCGCTTGTTCTGGGGGCTTGCTCGAAATAATAACCCAACGTGTACCCCGTGTTATTCACGTAATCAGGCCGCAATCCTGCTTTGACAGCACCGTCGCGTAATATCACGTCGACTTCTCCCGCATTGGCACCAGGCTTCATCGCCGCGAACTGCTGATCTTGAAGTGAGATCAATGCTGCTGTTGCATCCTCAACCTCGGGCGAAGGAGGGCCCATAACGGCAGGACGCATGAGCCGCGCACAATACCCATTAACTTTTGGCACAAGTTCGATATGCAAAATGTCGCCGGGCTGCAACGGATCATCGGATAGTTTTCCGTGCATAAAATTCCAACCGCGTCCCACCGTAATCGGTCCTGTTCGGCCAAAATCAGCACCAAGTTCAACAAATGCCTTTGACGCGACTGCTGCTGCCTGACGAGACGACGCTCCTGGAACGGCGGCGGCAATTGCGCGGACCATTGCCTTGTCTGCGACAGCAGCGGCTTTTCTTAGAACGTCGATTTCTCTGGGTGATTTTTGAAGACGCATGGGTCGGAAGACATCGTTCATGTCGACGAAATCTACATTTGGCATGACGCCTTCGAGTTGGCAAAACCGTGCAACTGGCATGCAATATGAATTCATGTCGAGGCCTACTCGACCATTCGCCGCGCCCATTTCGCCAAGGACTTCGCCCAGTATCTCGATGGGATTGTCAGTATCGACAAAGGCATGCCTATTTTCGAACCACGCCGCATTAAGGAACGGTTGCTCGTCCAATTTTCTGACAATCATGATGGGCGTGCCGTCCCTTGGAATAACGGCAGCGCGATAAAGATTTTCTGAAATTGCAAACCCGGTGAAGTAATGCAGCATTTCACTTTCGTCAGCGATGACCGCGTCCAAGTCCCGCGTTGTCATGACCAAGCGAAGTCTTCTGAGGCGCTCTTCATATTCTTCAATTGGGAATACCTTGTTCACGAAGCCACCTCGCAAACGTCCAAGATCGTCAGAAGGTATATTCGGATTGCGTCCAGATAATCGACGATATCAACACGCTCGTCGGGCATTGTGTTGTAGCGCCCTCCTGGGCCGCATACGATTCCTGGCATTCCTGCACGGCTTTGCAAATGCGCGGCGTCAGTGCCGTAGAAGCAATAGGGTTTCACAGGTCCCAGTTGCTGATCAACAGCCCGAACTGATTTGTAGGCTTTGCTGACGCTGGCGACGATTGGCGCTGTTTTTTCAATCTCGAATGGCAACATGGATGGGCGTTCATCGGCAAATTGCTTCTCAACCGTGGTTTTCAGGCCTGGTATCTCGGCCTCTAATTCATCCAAAATAGTGCGTAAATCCAATAGTACGCTTTCTATGGATTGGCTGGGTCCATAACGAACGGTGCCCGACATGCGGACAAAATCTGCAACTTGTGGCGGGCGCNNGGCGCCAATCATGAAACTCAGGGGATAAAGAGCCTCTGATCACGCCAATATTCGCGCGATTAACTGACGCATGCTCAGCGTTCGCCGCACCTGAAAAACGTATTCCATTAATACGCGGAATGAGAACTGCGGCTGCTGCAATTGCATCAACGGCTTCTTCTCTTTTAGACATATGGCGTGTGACGCCTGTCAGCTCGATCGTGACGTTGAAGCTCCCGGCGTGGAGCGTCATTCCATTGAGATCGGTAGGTTCCATGTTTACAAAACAATCGGCTTTGACGCCACTTTCGATGGCGGTAACGGTACCGATACCACCCTGAAGCTCACCAACGACATACTCCAGAATGACATCGCCCTTAAGGCGGATGCCTGCGTCGACCAGCATTTTAACGGCCATGAACGCGGCCGCATCGCCGGACTTCATGTTAGAAACGCCGATCCCAAATATGAACTCGTCGTCGTAATCCCCGCCCCAGGGGTCGACTGTCCAGTCTCCCGTCACCGGATTTGTGTCCATATGTCCGTTAAACAAGAGACTCTTGCCGTTACCCGTTCCTTTGAGGGTGCCAATGGCGTTGAAACGCTCTTCTGGTACGGGCGAGAGTTCCGCCTCAAGCCCAACAGTTTTCATCGCGTTGACCATAAAACGTGCCAAATCGGCTTCGCCTGGCTCGCCGCTGTAACTTTTAAAGCTGATCATTTTTGCTAAAAAGTTGAGAGCCGCAGGGCCATCAACAGCATCAATAAGGCGTCGAGGGTCAACCATATGACGTTATGATCCTGTGTTCGCAGCTATTGAATGGGCGCAACTCAAAAGATCATTCAGTGAATTATCGACTTTGGTTTTGGCGCCTTCACACCATTCCCGGTGTTTCTTTAGGGCTTCGCGCAGGTTTTCTACGTGGGCTTCGGTCTCGCTTGGGTTGACGCTTCCAATGCTCGCACGGCTAAACAAGAAAGCGCGCGCGTCCAAGCTTTCGCGAAGTTCGGTCGTGTTCATGTCGAGTTTAATATCAGCCATCTCTAGGCCTGCTTTGACAAGGGCGTCTGCTTCGACGTCAGCAGGAGTCTTGTCAGCAGCAATGCTATCACGAACGAAGCGTCCGATGATGTGGTGTGCGGCTCGGAACGACAGATCGTATCGGCGAACAAGTTCGTCAGCTAAGTGCGAGGTTGTGCTCCAAAATGCGCCTGCGGAGTCTGCCATTCGATCTGCGTTGATTTCGATTGTTTCAATAGTAGCGCATGCCAATCGGAGAGATTGGATTGTCGCATCGCCCATTCCGCTCAGCGCATCATCGGCGAAGGTTAAATCCAGATCTGTTGAAAATACGCTGTGCTGGCATCCTGCGACACCAGCAAACCAGCCCGTTGCTTGACCCGACAATGACTTGATTCGCTCCAGCGAATGCGGGTTTTTCTTTTGCGGCATAATGCTCGATGTTCCCGCGAGTGCATCTGCTACCTGCACGTAGCCAAACTCCCAGGAGCTCCAGACATATAGATCGTTGGCGAGGCGCCCCATGTTTGCCATTAGGATTGAGAGTGCAGCTACAGTTTCTTCGATGTAGTCGCGGGCAAAACCGCCGGCATCCGATGAATTCACAGCAAGGCCATCGTGACCAAGAAGTTCGGCGGTCCTCACTCGATCAATGGGCCATGAGGTGCCGGCCATCGCGGCTCCGCCAAGGCTGCTAAGGTTTACATGGGCATAGGCACCGGAAATCCGCTCAAGGTCACGGTCGAATGCGGCGGCATAGCGCATCAGGTGATGGCCAAACGTCGTCGGTTGTGCGTGCTGTAGGTGGGTGTAGCCCGGCATCAAACTATTTGCGTGAGCTTTTGCCTGATTAAGGACCGCATTCTGCAACAGCATCAAATGCTTCGAAACCTCCAACAGAAGATCGCGAAGAAAAAGCCTCTCGGCCTCGGCACTTTGGTCATTCCGGCTCCGTCCGGTCTGAAGTCGGCCAGCAATATCTTCATCAATTCGTTCGCTTAGAAAATGCTCCGTCTGGACCAGAAAAGAACCGACGTTCGGAAGGTAAGGAAACCCTTCGCCTTCGCTCTCCCACATCAAAATCAATCCTGAAAGCAGCTTGGCGCCCCGGGCAGAAGTGATGATACCAGTCTCAGTTAACATGACAGCGTGAGCGAGGTCAGTGAGAACGTATTCTTTGAACCGACGGATCAGACGCGGCAGATTCGGTATCTCTTCGCATTCAACCAGAACATCTGAGCGCGGACCAAGACGAGCCTCTTCTAGGAATACGTCCTTTTTCGAACTCATTTAGACTTCCTCTTAGTTGCAGAATTGGCTTCGTATTCCTCGACTCACAAGTTGCATTAATGACTGCTAGGCCTGTGTTTTTGAGAGTTCGCGGCCAAATTCACCGGCTCTGATTCCCATGCTCAAATAGAAATGGGACCGGTCAATGCGGCCCTCTTCATCCTGAGGTGATTGAATATGATCAAAACCATCGTACAATGTCGAATTAAGAATTAGTCTTAGAGTATTTGAAAAAATTATACAGGAGGCTTTGTTGAATCTTCGTCAGTTGGAAGTTTTCCAGGCGCTCATGCATAGTGGCACAACGAAAAATGCGGCCCGATTGCTGCTCGTATCGCAACCCGCTGTTAGTAACACGATTAAGCAATTTGAGGATCAACTCGGGTTTAAGCTGTTTGATCGTATCAGTGGACGGTTGCATCCGACGCTCGAAGCCGAGGTTCTTTCTAAGAACCTTGAGCGGGTTTTTGCCAGTGTAGATGCAATCGAGAATCTGGTTAATGACCTTCGTGAATCAAAGGTTGGGAATTTGAAAATTTTGGCGAGTCCGAGTTTGGGGCAAACCATCTTGCCGCGTGCGATTGCTGCATTTGCGCGGGACCGTCCGGAAGTTAAAATCGGGTTCGACATGCTTGGGAACGACATAATCATAACCCATTTGGATAGTCATCAAGCAGATTTTGGTCTTACAATCACGGCAGTTAAAGACCCGTCGCTGGAGGGGCGCGTGCTTCGCGAGGGACTT
>DGNZ01000031.1 GCA_002389175.1 Rhodospirillaceae bacterium UBA4479
TGTCCGTGCATCAGAAGCTGCCTTAACAGAAGCACGCAATATATTGGCTCAAATCCGCGCCCGGATGGCGGAACATAGCTCTAAGATCGCGGCCGTTACCGATCAAATCATCACACTTGAAACGGATATCGCCGAAGCGGCTAGCCAATTGGCAGAAACGCGCACAGAACGCGCTGCATTGCCCGACGTTGCTGCTGACCGTGCGCAGATTGTAGATTTACGCGCCGAACTGGCAGAGCGCCGTACCCATCAGATGGAATGCCGCGCCAAGCACGATGAAATTGAACGCCTTGCGCGTGAGCGCAACCAGCGCCTCGCCGATATTAAGCGTGAATTGCAATCTTGGGGTCAGCGCCGGGAATCATCGACCGAACGTCTAAAAGAACTTGAGCAACGCAAAATCGAACTCGGCGACATGCGCACCGCACTCGCAGATAAGCCAACGGAGCTGCATCAGCGACGCCAAGCTTTGCTGACCGAAATCGAAGGTGCCGAGAACGTCCGCAAAGACGCCGCTGACAAGCTATCCAATGCCGAATCCCGTCTGGCTGAGGCCGACAAGGCATTGCGGACCGCTGAAACAGCTCATGCCAAAGCACGCGAAGACAAAGTCCGCGCAGAAGGGTCCGTTGAGCAAGCCCGCCAGAACTGCCATGCGATCGTAGAGCGGGTCAAAGACCGTTTGGAATGCCGCCCTGACCAATTATTCGAAATTTCAGGCCTTGATCCTGAAAAGCCATTGCCCGAATTAGATGCAACAGAACGTAAAGTTGAGCGGCTACTACGCGAGCGGGAAACGATGGGGCCTGTGAATTTGCGCGCTGAACAAGAAATGCGCGAGCTGACAGAACAGATCGATACCTTAAATTCTGAGCGTGATGATCTGACCCAGGCGATTGATAAACTTCGTCGCGGCATATCTGAATTGAACCGTGAAGGTCGACAGCGCCTGCTGCAATCATTCGAAGAAGTGAATACGCACTTCAAAGAGCTCTTTAAAAAGCTGTTTGGCGGCGGCTACGCACATTTAGAGCTAACCGAGGCTGATGACCCACTGGATGCGGGGCTGGAAATCATGGCAAGCCCGCCCGGTAAAAAGCTACAGAACCTGACCTTGCTATCGGGTGGTGAGCAGGCTTTGACCGCGCTTTCACTGCTGTTTGCGGTCTTTTTGACCAATCCTGCACCGATTTGCGTTCTAGATGAAGTCGATGCACCACTTGATGATGCAAACGTCGACCGATTCTGCTCAATGTTGGACGAAATGTCGAACGACGGGACTACGCGATTCTTAGTTATCACGCACCATCGCATGACGATGGCCCGAATGGATCGTTTGTATGGCGTGACCATGTCCGAACGGGGTGTTTCACAGCTGGTTTCGGTCGATTTGCAGAAAGCCGAGAAAATTCGCCAAACGGCTTAACACATTACACGAAATGAATCCTTGCGGGTTCGGTCCAGTTTGATAAAAAACCATCGTTTTAGGACGTTATTCGTTTGTGACGATGGTTTTTAGGGGCGTTGAACACGCCCAGGAGGACGACAACATTGTCCAAGAATGACACCCCAAAACAACCGCCTGAAGATCTTTCCGCATTTGGCGACAAGATCAAAAAAGCCCGGGAAGCCGGGGAATCAAGGCGGCTTTGGAAAAGTGGCTTCGATAAGGCCCCTCAGTCCGCTCTAGGGCTTGCTTTTCGGGTGTCTGTCGAGTTAGTTTCCGCCTTAGTCGTAGGCTTGGCCATCGGCTATGCTCTGGATCAGTGGTTAGAGACTGGTCCGTTTTTAATGGTTGCGTTCCTATTTTTAGGATTTGCTGCCGGAATGTTGAACGTGTATCGCATGGCAACCGGAATGTCTGGTTCATTGGGGTACAAAGAAAAGACTGAGGTTTCTGAGACGAACAACGTCGATGAAACCCCAAAAGAAGGGAAAGACTGAAGTGGCTGAGGGACATTCCCCGCTTGCACAGTTTGAGATCAAAAAGCTTGTTGATATCAACATTGCCGGCGTAGACGCATCGTTCACCAACTCATCATTGTTTATGGTGCTGACCGTTGTCACGGTGAGCCTTTTCCTGATCGGTGGAATGCGCAAAAGCGCACTGGTCCCCGGTCGTTGGCAATCAATGGCTGAGCTATCATATGTCTTCATCGCGAACATGTTGCGCGATAACGTTGGCAACCAGGGTCGCCCCTACTTCCCGTTCATTTTCTGTGTGTTCATGTTCGTGTTGTTCGGCAACATGCTGGGCATGATCCCATATAGCTTTACGTTTACGAGCCACATTGTGGTGACGTTTGCGATGGCCTTTTTCATTTTCGTCGGCGTGACGCTGATCGCGATTGTGAAGCACAAGATGCACTTCCTATCGCTGTTTATGCCTGCTGGCGTACCAATATACATGGCACCGATCCTTGTGCCGATTGAACTCATTTCTTATCTGTCACGCCCTGTATCGTTGGCTGTTCGTTTGTGCGCCAACATGCTGGCTGGTCACACTTTGTTGAAAGTGTTCGCAGGCTTCGTCATCTCTATGGGTGTCGCTGGCGTGCTGCCATTCGCATTTGTGATCGCGCTCACCGGTTTGGAAATCTTGATCGCCTTCTTGCAGGCGTTCGTTTTCGCCATTTTGACCTGCCTATATCTGAATGATGCGTTGAACCTCCACTAGGCATAATTTTTTACAACTGTTACGAATATATCTTCGAACCAGAAAGGAACTACTCATGGAACTCGATGCTGCAAAAATGATTGGTGCTGGCCTTGCCGTAATCGGCGTACTTGGCTCAGGTATCGGTATCGGCAATATCTTTGCTGCTTTTATCCAAGGCATTGGCCGCAACCCATCCGCACAGGGTGCTATGTTCCCAATGACAATGTTGGGCTTCGCACTTGTTGAAGCTGTTGCGTTGTTCGCACTTGTTGTCGCATTCATGATCCTGTTCCTCTAGGGGATTTCAGGGCTTCGGCCCTTATTTCCACTTTTTGAGTGTAAGGGGATTCCATGCCTCAGTTAGATTTCGCGACGTACCCTCCACAGTTAGTGTGGCTGGCCATTACCTTCACGGTGATGTTCATCATCATGTGGAAAGTTGCAGTTCCAAAAATTTCCGACGCGCTAGAAGCTCGGCAAATGCGTCTTGAGGAAAATCTCAAGAAAGCAGAGGACCTGAAGCGAGAAGCAGAAGCGACACTTGCCGCTTATGAAAATGCCCTCGCCGAAGCCCGCGCCGAAGCTCACAACCAAATCGTGAAGATCCAAGCCGATCTTCAAGAGGCGGCAGCCAAGGAAGAAGAAGAACTGAACGAGAAACTTGATGCCAAGCTGGCAGAAAGTGAACGGGCGATTGCGGCCGAAGTCGAAAAAGCGATGGAAAGTGTTCGCGATGTCGCCGTAGACATTGCCGGTGCTGCCGTCGAACGCTTGAGCGGTGGTGCTCAGGATAAAGCTGCCGTTGAAAAGGCCGTTGATTCGGCCATCAACGGCAAAGCGTAAGGGAACGAAAGATGTTCAGTGATCCAACATTCTGGGTAGCTTTAGCTTTCGTCTGCTTTATCGCCCTCGTCTTTAAACCACTTTCTAAGTTCTCTTCATCGGCTCTAGATACTAGGGCTGATAAGATCAAAGAAGAATTGGACGAGGCTGAGCGTCTTCGTAATGAAGCTCAAGATTTGCTGGCACAATATCAACGCAAGCAACGTGACGCGTCCAAGGAAGCTGAAGAAATCATTCAGCATGCCAAGGATGAAGCTGAGCGCATTGATAAAGAGGGACGTTCCCGACTGAGCGCTGCATTGCAGCGTCGGGAAAAACTCGCCATCGATCGCATTAAACTTGCTGAGCAACAGGCCGTCGAAAAAGTCCGGAACGAGGCGATATCTGTAGCAATCACAGCAGCCGAAAGCGTTTTGGCGCAAAACCTCGATAAAGCTAAATCTGACGCATTGATTGATGATTCAATTGCGGAATTATCCGATAAACTCCACTAAGTTGTTTTCGGATCAAAAGTCTTAAAGGAGGTGCTGGTCGCCTCCTTTTTTTGTTCGACTCGCGAATATGTGACCAAAGATTGCTGATCGCGCTTCTCAGCGGTCCATTCTGCGCTTATAAACAAACCATGATTAAACGAACTATTTTGTGCGTGGCCATAACATCTGCAATTGCATTGTTTGGCACAGGTGCGTCTGCTGCATTCAATGGCGAAGTCCTTGTGGCACCCCCACCTCCCAATTGGTCAGGTGGGATTGAAGAACAAACACCTCACGGTACTTTACAGATATGGCGACGCACCTTCGATAATGAAGACGGTGTCACCGAAACGATTTCCATTCGACGCTCTGCCCTACCCGAAAACCCTGATGTTGAGGCACTGGCAGATTCCGTAAAGACGAGAATCACCCAAGGCTGCAAATCATTCAGCGAGACACAAAGGAGGCCGATTAAGGCTAAAATCGGCTCAACGCTCTCGTTCACATTGACCTGCAAATCAAAACCAACGGGGAAGAAATCTAAGCAAGATATCTTTGTGCGCGCCCAAGTCATGACCGGCGAGTTCAATCAATACGTCTTAGAGCGAGCTTGGCGTGGAGATATCAAACAACCAACGAGTCCTTTGAATTCTCCACGGACAAAGGCGTCATGGCAAAAATTCTTCAGTGTTTCAGGCATCTGCAACACATTGGTTTCAGATTGTAGCGAAGAACGCGCCCGAGATATTCATGCTCATGAGCGGTTTAAGAAAATGCGCTCTCTTCCCGCTGTGGCGCGGCCTGTTATGGATGCCAGCGATATCGCCATTGTCGCAATGAAGCTTGGTCAACTCACCGGGCGCGCCCAAGCCAGTGGCGAAGATATCTCAGCTCTGTCAGGTAAGATTGATCGCATGTTCGCTTACGTCGCCAAGAACGATCAAATTTCAAGTGCCGCGGTTAAGACTTTCATAAAAGCCCGTGACACGACCAATGCCGAACAAGGGGAATTGCCAACAGAACAATGCGGTGAAATCTTGCGGACGTTCAGATCTCATCCCAGTCGCGTTGGTGTATTCCACAAATACGCTCAAAGGTTCCTCTAGGCGTGGGCGAGCCCATCACGATCATTGAAGCGCATGGCGATGCAGAGCAGCGCGGCACGGCTATCGGTAAAGCCGTTGCCAGTTCAGTTCATAACGCCGTTATCACACAACCTGAATTCGCAGAAGCTTTAGAACTTTTTCAAGGATCAGATTATTTAAAAGCCCTGCACGAAGCCGCAGAGTCTGCTTATCCTGAATACATGCGTGAACTCAACGCGATGGCTGATGCCATCGAGATTGATGCCGAGAAATTATTCATCTGGAATTGTCGGGGGGACCTCAGATTTCCACCTGAAACAGCACAATCGCGTCTGGATAGCCTAACCGAAGGGTGCACGACCGTGATGGCACCCCAAAGTAAAAACGATGCCCCTGCGATTATAGCTCATAACGAAGATGGTAATGGCGGGTTCATGTCTCATCGATATTGGCTCAAAGCCAAACCAGACAACGCACCCGCTTTTGAGAGCTTTCTATATCCCGGCATGTTGGCTGGCCACAGCTTTGGTGTGAATGCGGCGGGCCTTGTGCAGACAATCAACAACATTCGCCCGGACGATTTAAAGCCTGGAATACCTCGCCACTTTGTTTGTCGCGCCATCATGGCATCAGAAACGCTGCAACAGGCTGTTTCACATCTTCAGCGCACAGACCGGGCATCTGGCTTTCATCATGCGATCGGTTTTCCAGGCATGGAAGCCCCAGCATCTATTGAAGCCCCTGCGTCAGGGATGGTGCTGCGCAACGTTTCAGCGCCACAGGCGCATGCCAACCATTTGGTGGATGATTACTTCTCAAAAGTCGAGCAAGTCATCACAGCGTCATCACAGTATCGCCAAACCACCGTAGATAAGCACTTAGCCAATGGTGGCGATCCTACCAAACCCGAAGACGTGCTTTTTCAACACGGTTCGAACGGCGGTTTATCGGTATTGAGGCGACCAGATGATGGTGGCGATGACTACGGCTGCACGCTTGCTACTGGTGTTTTCAAGCTTTTCGCGGATCGGGTCGAATGGACCGTTCATGGCAGTCCAGATGATCTCAACACGTTGACCGGGTGCTTTGAAACTTAAGTCGGCTTTGTTGCGGAAAAGCACGCCCAACCCATACCGCCGCGCGCACTGAGATCACGCCCAAACCGCCACATCGATAAATTGAAATCAACGATATCGCTTGGAATATCGGCGATTAGTTGCCCATAGGTATTTTCTAATCGTAAAACCAAATTGGTAAAATGCCTGTTCATATGGCCGGACCAATCGAACGTTTTAATGTCCATAAAACCAGCTTTGCTTAACGCGTTAATGAACCCCTGCATATCATAAGCATCATTGGATCCATGACGTGCCTTGATACGTTCAAGGTCCTTATCCTCACACAATTGGGCATTCGTTGTCTGGTCCGAGAAAACAATGCGCCCACCGGGTTTTAGAGTACGGAACGCTTCTGAAAACATGCGTTGTTTATCAGTCGCATGTACCGTTGCTTCTTGGGCCCACCACACATCGAACGTAGCATCCGAAAACGGCAAAGCATGGAAATCAGCATACTCATGCGTAATCAATGAATGAACGCCCGATAGTTCAGACAACGTGCGCCCAACAATCAGATGGTCGTTTTCAATATTCGTGGCTGTAATCCGAAGCCCTGCAGCGCGCGCTAAATAACGTGCCGTTGCGCCCCATCCGCTTCCAACTTCGAGCACATGCCCATCTTGGTTGATGTCCGCAATAGCCAACATTTGCCGCTTGGTTTCAATAACTGCTGCTTCTAAATCGGTGGTGGGTGTCTCGTAGTATCCAAATTGGATGCTGTCACCCCACACCCGCGCATAAAGCTGATCAATTCCGGTTCGTCCGTAATGTAATTGATTATTATTTTGTTCGTCTGTTGGCTTCGGCAATTTTTCCTCCTGATCCATCCATACCCATCAACGTTGACCTCACGAGATGGTCACAACGGCTTCTATGGACGGGACAGGAGAGAAATATGCGCTTACCAGAACAAATGATGCCAGAAGACACACCTCTGCATGGTGCTCTTATGGACATCATCACCGCCAATGACCGCGAGATTTTCGCGACTGGAATCCAACTGTCTCTTCAAAATGACTTCCATAACTTGAAAGAGATCGGGAAGTCGTTAGACAAGCTTCCCCTGACGCCCAATTTTGATCCAGACGTTAATGACATTGGACCAGCAAATGGCTTTTGGATGAAGGGTGTGGATGTCACCGGCGAGGTAGTGTTCACGCAAGCCGCAAGGATGTATGACTGCCAAAAAACAACATTGGCGATCCTGCACCAAAGCTTAGATGCGTTCTATGCTAGTCCAGAACAAACCGCTGAAGAAGGTGAAACCTGTGTCTGCGATGCGCCGGCAACACATTCGATTACGGGTCAAGTTTCATACCATGGAGAAATCTGGCTCAAGCCGTGTTATCGAAAACGAGGGCTGACAGAATCTCTGCCAAGGTTGATGTTAGCGTTGATCCTCATGCGCTGGGCGCCAGATTATGTATTTGGAATGGCACAGCCAGGGATTTGCCAAAAAGGTGTGGGTGCAAGGTACGGCTATCGACATATGCAACCTCACGGCATGATTTGGAATGTCCCATCCATCGGAACACTCGACGAATGGGTGATTTGGAATGACCTGGACGATATTAAATGGGTACTTATGCGGCCATCAGCGGAATAGCGATATCATCAGATGCCTCAGAAATCGCAACTAAGGTTGGAACCCCCATGGCATTGCGCGACCGCATCAGCAGACGCTTATACGTAACCCAGACAGGATCATTGTTGGGCCGGCGGATAAATGCGCGCACATGATCAACTCTCACCTCTCCTGTGTCCATAACACCAATATAATCGCTACAAACGCGTTCTTCATACTCATAATCTGGTTGTGATCGGAGGCATTCGCGACCCAGAGCGTCGATTGCCCAATTGCTGCCAAATACTGAGACTGCGGTCGAGGACACTCCAATATGGCTCATCATCAGGTCGGAGTCCGAGGTGTCATAGTTAAATGCCAAACTATAATCGGAGTAATGACCAAGGCCGTCGGGGCCAGCGCGATGCTCAGCACTTGTTGATTTCATATCCCAATGCTCGAAGGTCTCTCGTATCAATTGTCCTTCGCTGCGCACGTCGTTGGAATTCCGGGGGAACATCTTGGTACCCAGTAACGGAATGACATGAGCATAGGGCGCGATATCAATCATCCGGCGCAGCGCATTGGCAGGACGAAATCCACTTTCACGCGCCCATGCGCCCCAAAAGAATTCCAATGTCACAGATGTGTTTGGATCGCTCTCAGCAAGAATAACGGCTGCTGTCGAAATCGCCTGCGGGGAGACATATTCAACATTCCAACGTATGAGTAATTGAGTTCCATTTTTCAGGACTTCAACCATCTTCATATATTTAAAGGCAGATCGACGTGCATCAATTGTCAGGGCAATAAAATTGTGAGGAATTTCTCGCCCTGAATCATCGATCCAACTGGCGTTAATCTTTGATGTGCTACCGGGAGACATGGGATTCTGGTCGCTGCAACCAAAAACCTTTTTCATGTGCCCCCCAGTATTCACATCACGTCAACTTCCCGTATTGTACACTTTCAACAAGTGAAGGAAGTTGGTTTTAACATCGTCATCTTCTATACGATCAAGCTCTTTGGCTAATTGCAATGCTCTACGAGAAATTTTTTCATCGTCATTAGATTTTTCGCTTAATCCTTCAAAGTAAAAACTAACAGGCACGTCGAGGATATTACACATATCCCAAAGACGACTGGATCCAATTCTGTTGGTACCCTTCTCGTACTTTTGAACCTGTTGAAAACTGATACCCAACTTCTCACCAAGCTGGGTTTGCGTCAGTCCACGCATTATTCTGACTTCACGTAAGCGCTTGCCTACATGAACGTCTGTTGGATGTGGCATAATCAATTATCTCCCTTTGCCAGTAGCAAACATGACCCCCGTCATGTATTTAGTTTACCAATTCTCCCGCATAAGACGCACGCGCAAAAACGCCTTTTGCGTGGCACTGCGTATAATACTTAGCTGACTGCTTTATGACTAAATCAGACTTAATTGCTCTTCTTTGCCGTCAATCATTGATAGCCACTGATCTTCGGTGAGGACTGTAAGCCCCAGTTCCTCGGCTTTCTTTAACTTCGAACCCGCACCTGGTCCAGCAATCACAATATCCGTTTTCTTTGAGACGGTCCCAACAACCTTCGCCCCTAAGGATTCTGCCTTAGCCTTGGCTTCGGCACGCCCCATTTTTTCAAGGGACCCGGTAAATACAACGGTCTTCCCGCTCACAGCGGTATCAGAAGCCACCTGTTCGACAGGCTCAATCGTCAGCATTGAGATCAAATCACCAAGGTCAGCCCGGCTTCTAGAGTCACCAAAGAATGCGATTAAGTCTGCCGCGACAGATGCGCCAATACCATCAATATCTACAAGATCTAAAAACGCCTGCCCGGCCGGGTCAGCGTGTGCTGCTTCCATTTGCTGGCACCAATGATCAACATCGCCATACGCTCGGGCCAGGTCTCTGGCCGTTTGCTGACCGACTTGCCTTATTCCCAATCCATAAATCAATTTATCAAAGCGCACTGTCCGTTTGGCGTTGATCGATTCGAATAAATTTGCAACAGATGTCGCTCCCCAACCGTCCCGAGAAAGCAATTCAGCTCTGAATTCATCGCCCCGGGTTTCGATACGATAAATATCTGCTGGTGTGCGAAGTACGCCCTCTTCCCAAAATGCTTCAATCGTCTTCGCACCCAGACCTTCGATATCAAGAGCATCACGAGATACAAAATGCTTCAACCGCGCCACCTGTTGGTAGGGACATTCGAGACCACCCGTACAGCGGCGAACGGCTTCGCCTTCTGGCCGAATCGTCTCGGTCTTCAATGGGCACGGGCAAATAGATGGCGGCGTCCATGAAATTTCTTTACCCGTGCGCTTGGCTTTCAGCACCTCAACAACTTGGGGGATGACGTCACCGGCACGTTGAATGATCACCCGATCACCGATTTGGGCATCAAGGCGTTGTAATACTTCATCTTCGTTGTGCAATGTCGCCCGCCGAACCACCACGCCACCGACAGTAATTGGCTCCAACTCTGCAACCGGAGTCAAAGCCCCAGTTCGTCCCACTTGGATCACGATATCATTTAAGATCGTTTCAGCTTTTTCAGCAGGAAATTTATGCGCGATAGCCCATCGTGGTGCGCGGCTAACGAAGCCCAACCGCTGCTGCCAATCCAATCGATTAACCTTATAGACAACACCATCGATATCGTATGGAAGGGTCGCTCTGTCAGAACCAAGTTTTTCATACAACGCCATCAGATCATTTAAGCTATGGCATACAGCTGCATAAGGATTAACTGGTAAGCCCCAGCTCTTTAGACGTGAATAAAAATCTGATTGGGTCGCCCAATCGATATCACTGCCATATCCCTGCCCATCAACACCTGATATTTCACCCCATGCGTAGGCGAATAACTTCAAAGGCCGAGATGCTGTCACCGACGCATCCTTTTGGCGCAAAGATCCCGCAGCAGCATTACGTGGGTTGGCGAAGATCTTGCCACCTTCTTCTTCTTGGCGAGCATTGAGATCAGCGAAATCCGTTTTGGACATATATACCTCGCCTCGCACTTCAACCACACGAGGGCAATCGGCCAAAATCTCATTCGGAATCTCTTCGATTGCGCGAATATTGGCCGTCACATCCTCGCCTTCGCGGCCATCACCA
>DGNZ01000125.1 GCA_002389175.1 Rhodospirillaceae bacterium UBA4479
CAATTAGCTTGAACGAAGTATCACTACGGTTGTCTGTGATATGCGCCATGCCCGCACATCCAAGCACGACGCTGTTGATGGAGTCTTCACGTATCGCAGTTCGTATTTCCGCTTCTACCACCTGCGTCGCTCGCTCACGGTCATTATCGAGAGCGAGGACAGGCACGCCGCTTGCCCTAACGCGCGCGAGGTTGGCATCTAATCCATAGTCCTTTATGTTCCTTTCAAGTATTGGAATTGAAACACCCAAAGTCGTGACAACAGAGAACCGAGATCCATAGAGCGAAGCGAGGTGATAGGCCGCTTGGCCGATGCCTATAACGGGACATGATGCAATAGAGCGCGCCTCAGCAAGACCCGTGTCGTCAAAACAGCCGATAATAATTGCCTTTGCCCCTGCAGAGTCTGCTTTCCCTATCAATTTCAATAAGGGCGGTATGGCAGCATCGCCGTCTTGCTCTCCTTGAATGGACGGGGGCCCGTCTATTGAAGTCCATCCCACCGTATTTGAATTTGGTGCCGCTTTTCTTGCTGTTTTAACCATCGCTTCAGTCATGCTGACTGTGGAATTCGGATTTATAATAACGATCATCAAACGCCCTTTCCAGAATCAGAACCTTTTAGTGCGCGGCGTCTATTCATCGCCATTGCAATACACAGGAAGGTGCCGATAGTAATCAAAGAAAAGACAGTAGTTAGTGTCCCCAATGCATACAGAACAGGTGATGTGACGTTTGTTGTCATACCGTAGATTTCGAGAGGTAGCGTGTTGTAGCTACCAGCTGTTAAAAGCGTACGGGCGAATTCGTCGTAACTGAGGGTGAACCCGAACAAGGCGACTCCAATTAGGGACGGCGCTATAATCGGTAGAACGACATGGCGTAGGGTTTGCCACGGCGTTGCACCCAGGTCACGAGCCGCTTCCTCATAACTGGTGTCAAACCGGTTAAAAACCGCGAACATGATTAGCAAACCGAAGGGCAGTGTCCAAGTGAGTTGTGAGCCAAAGCCAGACGTTGACCAATGCACGTTCAAGCCGGATTGGGAAAACAAGAGCCCCACGCCAAGTGAAATTAAAATCGATGGGATTACAAGGGATGTGATGATCAGATAAAATAGGATGTTTGACCCTGGGAATTTTCGGCGAAACGCCAGACCTCCCATCACGGACACGACAACTGTTACCACCATGACCATCAGCCCCAAGGCAAAGCTGCGCCGGAAGCTCCCCCAGATGTCGCCTACAGCCTGTTGTTCAAACAGGTCATAAAACCAGTGTAGAGATACGCCACGCATTGGGAAAGTCAGCCCGCCTCCCTCGCCCTGAAAAGACAAAATGCCGATGGTTATTGTCGGCCCATATAGAAATAGGATGAACAATGCGAAAAAAGTGCTGAGGACGTAAAAAGAGCGGGTACGCGGTTCCATTATAGCTCCTTTCGGATGTCGACGAAGCGTAGTAATATACCTATAGTGATCAGCACGGTCAGCAGCAGAACAATCGCCGTGGCTGAAGCGCTGGGATATTGGAGCAAGGCGATGTCGTTGGAAATTAGACGTCCTACATTAGCGGATTGGCTTCCACTCATGAAGCGCACAGTTATGAAATCGCCCATGACCAAAGTAACTACGAAAATGGTGCCTATCATGATACCAGGTTTGGTCAGCGGAATAATCACGTTCCAAAGAATTTGCGCACCATTGGCCCCAGCGTCACGCGCTGCTTCAATCAGAGATTTGTCAATCCGCATCATTGTATTGAAGATCGGCACAACCATGAACAACGTGTAAAGATGCACGAAGGCAAGGATTACGGCGAAATCTGAGAAGAGGAGCCACTCAATGGGTTCGTCAATCACGCCCCAGGAGATGAGCGTGGAATTGGCTATCCCGTTTCGGCCTAGAAACGGGATCCATGATATCATTCGGATGATATTGCTGGTCCAAAACGGAATTGTGCAAAGTAGGAACAGCGCGATTTGCCAGGTCAGCGTACGGATATGAAAAGCCAGATAATAGGCGATGGTGAAACCTAGCAGTACAGTACAGAGCCAGGTAATTAGGGCGTATTTGAACGTGTTAAAGAATACAGTATAAGTAACAGGTGAACCAAACAGGAATTCGTAGTTATCAAGTTCAAATGCTGGAATGATAGAAAATTCAGTGGCGCGCCAAAAGCTCACAATCACGATCAAAACGATGGGTAGCACAAGAAATATCAGCAAGATAGCTGCCAAGGGTGACACCATCAACAGGCTAGATACAGCAAAATTATTACGTAGATTTTTCATAGGGCATTCTTAAACAAAGTGATGGGTGCGCCACGTGACAGCGCACCCGGTGTTTTTTTTAAGCAGCGATGAACTCGTTCCACTTGCGGACCATGTACTGGTTCTCGTCCATTACAGAGTTCCAACAAACAACCGATCCCATCCGGTCGAAGAATGAACCACCATCTCTAACCTCACCCGCGCCGGCCAGCTTATTACCGGTTGGTGACAGGATATCTCCCTCAGCGGCTTTGCCTTCATACCAAAAGCCCCATTCGTCAGCGGACATGAACTCTTTGGAAGTTTCGGGAACAGCGGAGTAATAACCCTGACGCATCAGATAGCCGCCTACCCAGCCAGACAAGTACCAGTTAATGTACTCGTATGCTGCGTCCAGCTCGATACCAGAAAGTGCAGCCGAAATACCCAATCCGCCACCCCAAGAACGATACCCT
>DGNZ01000053.1 GCA_002389175.1 Rhodospirillaceae bacterium UBA4479
AAATAGCCGCCTTTCCAGCCCCAATAGGTCCAAGTGCCAGCCAAGCGGTCGTATACCTGCTTTGCGCTCATCTCGCCAACCATGCGCTCGTCTTCGGGCAATTTGGCCAGGGCGTCTTCGTCAGGTACTTTGCGCCACAACCAAGAAGGGACGACATTTTCCTCAACCGATTTCAAGACAGCAGGGACACCGGCTTTGCGGAAATATTTTTGCGCCAGGACATCACTCGCGACCTGAGAAAACCGTTTAGGCACCTCAACATTGTCTAGCTTAAAGACAACGGACCCGTCTGGATTCCGAATTTCACTCGTGGTCGTACGGAACTCCATGAGGTCGTATGGTGATTGGCCTTCAGTCGTGTAGTGACGCGAAATACGCATTATATCCCCCAAAATGATGGCAAAGGGTTGCAAACAAAATTAAAACAGTGGGTCTAAGCCCCCCGTTGCCCCCTGGCGACGTTTATCGCCGCTCGACGAATCGTGCTATGTGACACAAGATATCGTGCCTGCCCGGGTGCAACGGTCGATATCTAGCCATATGTAGATTTTTGGTTCAACTACATTTCGTAGGTATTTAATCAAAAAACCACAATATTTCGATTGACTTCGAAGGACCCCACGGAATCCCTAGGGTTGCGGGGGACCATAATTTTGATTTTCAGTTCAATTTTTCTGTCATTCGGCAGCAACCAGTTCCGTTCATTTTTTAACCAAAAATGTAGAAAAATTGCCTAGGTCACCGTTTTTCTTGAATAAACAGAGTTAACACTGTTCACAGAGGCTAGATCTTGTGTCGGATCAAATCTCAATGATTACACGAACGATTCGCCGAAAATCATGGATTTAAATATCTGTCGAACTTGGAAAAATTCTGTAGGCAAGAGATCATGCCAGATGTGCCGATTAAGTCTTAGATGACTTGCTGCAATTTGTATGGGGTGCGATATTAGGAACAGAATAAGGCGTTGCACCGAGTCATCGGTTGCGTGATCACCTGAATGGATATGCCATGAATATTGGGACATTGATTTTTACTTGGATGACCGGGCGTCAGGTTGGCACCGACGAATTCGGAAACAAGTACTATGAAAGCCGAAAAGGCGCCAAACTGCATAATCGTCCGCGCCGCTGGTGTTTGTTCAAGGGGGATGCCGAAGCATCAAAGGTACCGCCAGAGTGGCATGCCTGGATTCATCACATGACGCCAGAACCACTTACGGATGCCGCCGCAAAGGCCAAACCGTGGCAAAAAACACATCAGCCAAATTTAACCGGGACCATCCATGCGTACCGACCTAAGGGGCATGACTTCAAAGGTGGTAAACGTGCCGAGGCCACCGGTGACTATGAGGCTTGGTCACCCGAATGAAGACTGAGATGCGGGAAATCACGGTCGGCGCGGCAGTTGTCGCATCAATGCTGGCCATCATGGTTTTTCTGTACACCGGAGCTGAAGACGTTCCCAGTCAAGGAAGCGGCATACGTGTCACTGCGGACTTTAATCGTGTCGATGGCCTGATAGATGGTGACCCCGTTTTCCTTTCTGGGATTCGCGTCGGCACCGTCGAAAAGATGTTCTTGAATAAAAACTATCGCATTGTCGTGGCATTACGCCTTAATGAAGACGTAAAAGTCCCCTTAGATAGTTCAGCTGCAATTCATACCGATGGTCTTTTTGGTGGCAAGTTTATCGTTTTGGAACCCGGCGGCGAAGAAGCACTGATGCAAAACGGAACTAAGATCACCTTTACGCAAGGTGCAGTGGTGGTAAGCGAACTCTTGGATTTGATTATTTCCGAAGGTAAAGTCAAACGCGCTGCGCAATAAGTAGTCTTATAATTTTAAAGACGAGATGAACCTATGCTAAAGAAAAATGCCGTTGAAACCATTCTAGGCGCCGTCGTTCTGTTGATGGCAGGCACATTCATCAGTTTTGCCATGAATATGGTCGATATCGGAGAAGTCGACGGCTACGAGGTGTCTGCAGCGTTCTTAAAAGTGGGCGGACTGACCGACGGTAGCGATGTGCGGTTGAACGGTGTGAAAATTGGCACCGTTTCTGATTTGACCCTCGACTATGAGACATATGACGCCGTGGTGAAGATGTCGATCCGCTCTGATATTAAATTGCCCGTGGATAGTGTCGCCAGTATTGGTAGTTCTGGTATCATCGGTGGAAAATTCGTCGCCATTCGTCCAGGCGGAGAAAAAGATGTGGTCTCCAAGGGGGGCGCACTGACCAAAACCGAAGATTTCAAATCGCTTGAGGATCAAGTCGGTGAGATTATCTTCCTCGCGACCGGCGGTTGACGCGTCCGGCAGGACGTCTCGTCATATTGCCCGCCAGATTAACTCCATGATCAAAGCATTTTTTAAACCCATTACATTCGCGGTTTTGTTCACAGCAATTTGCAGCGCTTCTGCACCTGCTATGGCTGATCCCCACGCCGTGGCTGTTTTGCAATCTTTGGATAAGGTGACGGCCCGGGTTTCGACCGTCACGGTCCCTGTGGGACGCACGGCGAAATTTGGCACGTTGTTTATCAAAGTTTATAAATGCGATAAGCGACCACCCGAAGAAACCCCAGAAAGTGCTGCATTTCTTGATATCACGGAACGCAACACTGATGGCCAATCGGTAAGAGTGTTCACCGGTTGGATGTTCGCATCATCCCCAGCGCTAAATGCCTTAGAGCATCCGGTCTATGACGTCTGGGTCATCAATTGCAAAGAACCGATCGAACCCGCCAACTAAACTGACAATTATTAGGCGGGAAGGATAGGGCTGCGGCTTGATTCTTCGAACATGCGTTCGAGTTCTTCCATAACCGTCTCGTCGTCAATGAACTGTGCCAAGTGACCATGCCCGGCCAATGCTGCATCCAGCTTTTGTTGAAAATCACGAGCAGGGATTTCAATCGCCCCGAACCGGGTCAGATGATCCGTGATGAATTGCGTATCCAGCATTTTGAAACGCCCAATGCGCAGTCGCGCAATCAAGTGCATCAACGCAACCTTGGATGCGTCGGTGCGGCGGGAAAACATACTCTCGCCAAAAAAGACGCCACCCAACGCGATGCCATATAAGCCACCGGCAAGCCCGTCGGCATCCCAGCTTTCAATGCTAAACGCGAAACCCATATTATGCAGTTCGTTAACTGCGCGCTCTATCTGATCGTTAATCCACGTTTCATTTCGACCACGCGTTCGCCTAGCGCATTCTTCGACAACATCGGCGAATGCCGAATTACAACGGATACTAAATTTCTGCTGGCGGAGTTTTTTCTTTAAACTGCGAGGGATATGAACGCCATCAAGCGGTAAAATACCTCGACTTCGAGGGTCTATCCACGAAATGGTATGGGCGCTTCGGCTCTCGGCCATCGGGAATACGCCGATGGTATAGGCACGGAGCAAAAGCTCCGGCGATAGGTCGTTATCATCTGCGTCGCGGTTACTCATACGTTCACTCAGAACCTAATCGCGCGTTTTCTTCTCCAAGTATTCTTCCAACCAATGGATATCATAGGCGCCATTGATGAAGTCTTCATTCAGTATCAATTCTTGATGCAATGGGACCGTCGTCTTAATGCCATCAATAACAAATTCTGTTAGGGAACGGCGTAGACGCATCAAGCACTCGGCGCGCGTGTTCCCATGGACAATGAGCTTGGCAATCATGCTGTCGTAATGCGACGGCACCTTGTATCCTGAATAAAGGCCACTATCGACACGAACGCCCAAGCCGCCTGGTGCATGGTATTCGTTTACCTTGCCGGGTGAGGGGACAAAAGTGAATGGGTCTTCGGCATTGATTCTGCATTCGATGGCATGACCGCTGAGTTTAATATCTTCTTGCTTAAAACTAAGTGGGCGGCCGTCAGCGACCCTGATCATTTCACGAACCAGATCGATACCTGTCACGGCCTCGGTCACGGGATGCTCAACCTGAAGACGTGTGTTCATTTCAATGAAAAAG
>DGNZ01000195.1 GCA_002389175.1 Rhodospirillaceae bacterium UBA4479
CATCCCCGCGAAGGCGGGGATCCAATCCAAATGACAATATGAGAGAGATCCCCGCCTTCGCGGGGATGACGGGTTTTAAGAGTGATTTACTATCCCTCAAGAAATTTTCCGAGACCTTGAGCGAAGAATAAAGAACAAACCGATCAACACCATCGGGACCGATAGCCACTGACCCCATGTGGTGCCAAACGCCAAGAAGCCGATATAGGCATCTGGCTCGCGGAAAAACTCTGCGATGATCCGTGCCATGCCATAGCCCGCAACAAAAATTCCCATCAACATTCCGGGTCGAGATCGGATGCGTTCATTCCGAGACAAGATGAACAATACAATGAACAGGACCGCACCCTCTAATAGCGCCTCATATAATTGACTTGGATGTCGGGCCACCGGACCGCCATTCGGGAAAACCACAGCCCACGGCACATCCGCAGGACGGCCCCATAATTCGGAATTGATGAAGTTCGCAACCCGCCCAAAGAACAAGCCAATCGGTGCTGTACAGCCCAACAGATCGCCGAACCGGAGCGGATCAATGCCACGTTTGCGTGTGAACAAATATGCCGCAACGACAACACCCAAGAACCCACCGTGGAACGACATACCGCCTTCCCAAACCGCGATGATCTTGGCCGGGTTCGCCATGTAATAATCGAATTGATAAAATAATACGATGCCTGCGCGTCCGCCCAAAACGACACCAATCGTCGCCCAGAACAGAAAATCATCGACGGCTTCGCTATCACAGACCAAAGGCTTGCGGGCAGCCAACATCTTCATGTATTGCCAGCCACCCACCAGACCCACGATATAAGCTAATGAGTACCAGCGGATCGCCAGCGGACCGATTTCAAAGATGATCGGGTCGATATCAGGAAATGGCATCAGGCTTTGCCGCCTTAGTTATTTATAAGGATCATCAGTTGCGAGGTAATCGCGAACGTAACGCGCCACACCGTCTTCTAGGCTGGTGAACTGACCGCCGTAACCCGCGTCGCGCAACCGGGTCATGTTGGCCTGTGTGAAGTACTGGTATTTGTCGCGGATATCTTCGGGGGTTGGGGTGAATTCAACTTTAAATTCCGTTTCAGACGCGGTGTAGACAGCTGCTGCCAAGTCTTTAAAGCTTCGCGCGTTGCCAGTGCCCATGTTGAACAGGCCCGATACAGATTTGCTTTCCAACAACCAGGCAATCACATCGGCACAATCGTCTACGAACACAAAATCACGAAGTTGTCCGCCATCTGCATAGTCAGGATTGTGTGATTTAAACAATCGGCACACATCACCTGCTGCGGCCAACGGTTGAATCTGCGACACAACGCTTTGCATCCGACCTTTGTGATATTCGTTCGGGCCATAAACATTAAAGAACCGGAGGCCCGCCCATTGCGGCGGCCGGGGCTGATCGTTTGTTAATTCGGTCGCGACCCAGCGGTCGAACAATAACTTGGACCAACCATACGGATTGAGCGGTCGCAGCGCTGCCAATGCAGTGTCTGCAATATCATCTTCGAAACCAAGATCGCCATCGCCATAGGTCGCCGCTGAAGATGCATAGATAAATGGTTTATTGTTTTCTGCGCACCAGATCCACAAATCACGCGATAATCTGAAATTGGTTTCAACGATCAGGTCAGCATCGGTCTCGGTCGTCGCAGAAATCGCCCCCATGTGGACGATGCCCGTCACTTCACGGCTGTTGGCTGCCAAATACTCGGACAGATTATCAGGATCGACAATGTCATGCAGATGCCGCTTGGCGATGTTCCGCCATTTATCCCCATGACGTAGGCGATCAACAATCACAAGCGGGCCAGCGCCCTTAGCTTCTAGGGTCGCGGCGATGTTCGATCCGATGAACCCGGCACCCCCGGTAATGACATACATATCTGACCCTTTGCGTCGGCGTTCTTAGCTGTGTCGTTATAGGCCCAGCAGCATCGCCCCGGCAAGCGCGGACGCGGACAAATTGGCACATCGGTAGCTTGCGAACGCGGCAATAAATAGCCATATTTCGACCATCACAAAGGAGCCACGCGATGCAAACGCAAAACAAATTGTTCGATGATCTGGCCAAGGTTGCCAACGGTGCCGTTTCAACCGTAATGGGCATGAAGGACGAAATGGACGGCATGATCCGTCAGCGGATTGAACGGTTCCTCTCCGATGCAGATTTGGTACCGCGTGAAGAATTCGAAGTCGTCAAAGCGATGGCCGCTAAGGCGCGCGAAGAAAACGAAGCGTTGGCCGCACGGATTACAGCCCTCGAATCTCAGATGTCGAAGCCAAAGCGGGCACCGGCAAAGAAGACCACAACAGCACGCTCTTCAAAGCCAAAAACAACCTAAATCCGCAACATGTGCCCCTGAACGGGGTGTTTTCCACAACACTTTGAGGATATTCCGGTTTTTCGCTGGAATTCCGCTTGCGCGCGATTCCGACATGGTGCAGGGTAAATCTTGTGGGTGATCGGGTGGCTATAGCCGATATCTAGTGATCACCGCTAGGTATTGTAGCTGGGCTCTATCCGAGACCGACGTAACGCCGGCCGGGCATGAGAGGAGCTCCCATGCGGACCACTGAATACTTCCAAGATACGTCCCTTTCCAACCCTTTAGACGTTGTCGAGCAAATCGTTGAATACAACGATTGGACTTTTGATCGCCGAAACGACCAGGAAATGGCCGTTCAGGTACCTGGAACCTGGTGCGACTACAGTCTTTTCTTTGCGTGGAATGACGAAATGGGCGCCATGCACTTTACCTGTGCATTCGACATGCGCGTGCCCACCGAACGCCGCCATCCGGTTTTTGAGCTGTTGGCCGAAGTCAACGAGCGCTTGTGGATGGGCCATTTTGGGATGTGGGCAGACGAAGGTTTGCCGATGTACCGCCATTCGTTACCGATGCGGGGCCTTCAACAGCCCACACTGCAACAAATGGAAGACTTGGTTGAAACGGCATTAATCGAATGCGAACGCTTCTATCCGTCTTTCCAGTACGTGATCTGGGGGGGTAAAACCGCCAAGGACGCGATTGAAGCTGCAATGATCGAGACTGCCGGAGAAGCCTGACACCATGCCGCTACGACTTGTTCTTGTAGGTGGCGGTAAAATGGGCGCCGCGATGTTAGAGGGGTGGTTGAAACAAGACTTAACCCCGAGCGATGTCGTTGTCGTTGAGCCATTTGCCGATACAGCCGAAATGCTCACTCAAAAATTGGGTGTCAAAACCATCAGTTCCGCATCTGAACTGCCTGATGATGCCGAACCTGAAACCATTGTTCTCGCGGTTAAGCCGCAGAAGATGGATGACGCCATCAAAGATTATAAACGGTTCGTCGCTGATACGTGTGTCTTTGTTTCCATCGCCGCCGGGAAAACCATCGAGTATTTTGAACGTCATTTGGGATCTTCCGCTGCCATCGTGCGTGCCATGCCAAATACGCCCGCGGCTGTCGGTCGCGGGATCACTGTGTGTTATCCCAACCCACATGTATCGAACGCACAACGTGACTGGGCCCATACCCTTTTAGAATCAGTGGGGATTGTCGATTGGGTCGATGATGAAGGCCATATCGATGCTGTCACCGCATTATCTGGCGGGGGCCCTGCGTATGTGTTTCTGCTGGTTGAAGTCATGGCACAAGCAGGCATCGATGCCGGATTGCCTGCTGACCTAGCGATGCGACTTGCGCGCACCACCGTTGCAGGTGCCGGAGAGTTACTACATCAATCAGACGAAGACGCCGCGACATTGCGTAAAAACGTGACCAGCCCCGCTGGCACCACGCATGAAGCGCTTCAGGTTCTGATGGCCGATGACGCGTTACAACCCCTGATGACCGAAGCGATTAAGCAGGCGACGCGACATTCCCGAGAACTCGCAAGCTAGCCAAGAGATTCATCACTCACGTCAGATGAACTGGAATTAATCGTTCCAGTCCCTATTTCTATATATAATAGTCATTGAAACCGACTGGAGCGGAGCAAAAACATGCCCCCAGCAAAGAAAACACAAACACGTAAGTCAAAAGATACGCGATCTGATCGTGATAAGCTTATTGATGCGGCACTTGAATTAGCGGCGACCAAACGTTGGCGTGACATTTCCCTGCCAGAGATTGCAGAACACGCAGGTGTCAGCGTTGGCACTGCTTTACTAACCTTGCCCAGTCGCACGCATATCCTGCGCGGCCTTATTGAGCGAGTGGATAACGAGGTCTTTACCAGCCTTGACGCTGATCCGTTAGATGGCACGACCAAAGACAAGCTCTTTGATCTGTTGATGCGCCGCTTTGATGCATTGCAGGGCCATCAGGCAGCCATGGCATCCATTACCAGTGATATGGCACGTGATCCAATGACAGCTGCATGCCTTGGCGGTCGGTTCCTTAAATCTATGGCGATGACCCTACAAGCTGCAGGCGCATCATCAGAAGGATGCGTCGGACATGTTCGTGCGAAGGCCCTTGGCCTTGTGCAACTGAACGCGACACGGACCTGGTTAAAAGACGATGGCGAAGGCATGGAACTCACGATGTCCGCGCTGGACAAGGGTTTGAGCCGCGCCGAACAACTTGCAGGCGGTGGAAAGGCTGCCTGATCAATAAAATTATATTGCACTAGCGAAATTATTTTTGTGCAGTGCACAATAAATCATTGACTCCATCAGCAAACACGGGCATATAAGGGCTATGTTGCAGCGCACAATTAATTCTCGCGCAGAGCAACGGGACAAATTACCGAGCTGAAACGCTCTTACAAACTGAATAGATGGAGAACGACAATGTACAACGAATTTATCAAAATGGCCGAAAAAGCTAACCCTTTCTTCGCTGACTACGCGAAAATGATGTCTGACTTCGATCCAAAGAAAATGACCGAAGAATTCGCTAAAATGTCCAAAGGCTACGATATGCCTAAAGTCGATTTCGATGCGTTCTTGGCTTTGCAAAAGAAAAACCTCGATGCATTCGCAGCAGCTAACCAAGTTGCAGTCGAAGGCGTTCAAGCAGTTGCTAAACGTCAAGCTGAAATGGTTCAGCAAGCAATGGACGAAAGCTCCAAGCTGATCGAAAACTTCACTAAAATGGACAACCCACAAGCTGCTGCAGCTGCTCAAGCTGAATTGCTGAAAACAGCTTTCGTTAAGTCCGTAGACAACACTCGCGAACTCGCTGAGCTCGTGACCAAGTCGAACGCAGAAGCTTCTGACGCAATCAACACTCGCGTTGTTGAAGCTCTCGACGAAGTTAAAGGTACCGTTTTGAAAGCTGCTAAAAAGAAATAAGCTTTCTTAACGAGCTAACGAATACGAGCCGTCCGAGCAATCGGGCGGCTCTTTTCTTTTGTGCAATGATCGGTCATTTTCCCTCAACAGATATGGGGACAAAGAACATGACCATCGATTTTGATGATTTTCTAAAAGTTGATATCCGCGCCGGCACAATCATCCGTGCCGAGCCGTATCGAGAAGCCCGTATACCCGCGATCAAATTATGGGTCGATTTTGGCGATGACATCGGCGAGCGTAAAACATCTGCGCAAATCACCAAACATTATGATCCGGAATCGTTGATCGGTCGCCAAGTGATGGGCGTGGTTAATTTCCCGGCCAAACAAATCGGCAAGTTCATGTCAGAAGTTTTAGTCTTGGGTGCCCCCGATGATGACGGCGAAGTCGTATTGTTGAAACTTGACCATCCGGTACCGAACGGCGCACGGATGTACTGAGCATCGGCTATCGGAATTTCAAATTCTTTCGCGACAGTTCCGCAACCGACTTACAGCCCATCAACTGCATACCGCGGCGGATTTCTTCACGCATAAGTCCAAGTGCACGCTCCACACCCGGCTGTCCCGCAGCCGCCAATGGGAACAGATAAAATCGACCACCACCAACAGCCTTGGCGCCAAGTGACAATGCTTTAATCACATGCGTCCCGCGCTGCACGCCACTATCCATAATGACATCAATTTTATCACCAACGGCATCGACGATTTCCGCAAGCTGATCGAACGGGCTTCTGGAGCCATCCAATTGGCGTCCACCATGATTGGACAGAATAATGCCCGTGCAGCCTATATCGACTGCCTTCTTGGCGTCTTCAACGCTCATCAGACCTTTTAGACAGAACTGACCATCCCAAAGCTTGACCATTTCTGCGACGTCATCCCACGTCATCGATGGATCGAGCATTTCTGTGAAATACCGCCCGATCGATAATGCGCCGCCGCTCATATCAACATGATCATCAAGCTGGGGGAGCTTGAAACCCTCATGCGTCACATAATTGATGCCCCACATGGGCTTGATTGCGAACTGGAACATCCCGCCCAACGTCAGGCGGAATGGAATTGAAAACCCTGTACGCAAATCACGCTCACGATTACCACCGGTGATGCTATCGACTGTCAGCATCATGACCTCAACGCCCGCTTCTTTGGCGCTGTCCATCATGGCTTTGTTGAGGCCGCGGTCCTTGTGAAAGTAAAACTGATAAACTTGGGGGTTTTTATGCTTTTGGCGCACTTCCTTAAGGCTCACCGTCCCCAGCGAAGAGACCCCGAACATCGTGCCAAATTTCTCAGCGGCCGCTGCTACAGCTCGTTCTCCATCATGATGGAACAGACGCTGCAGTGCCGTCGGCGAGCAATAAAAAGGCATATCCAACTTTTGACCCATCACGGTCACGGACATGTCGATATTCTCGACACCTGCCAGCACGTTGGGCAGCAAGTCGCAATCTTCGAAGCTCGCCGTGTTCCGGTTATACGTCACCTCGTCATCAGCAGCGCCATCGATATAATTGAATATCGGACTCGGTAGTCGCCGTTTCGCGAGTTTCCGAAAGTCATGGAAGTTATGACACTGACTTAGACGCATGATTGTGAACAGCCCTTGTAAAAATGCATGAAGAGCAGGCGTTTAATCGCCCATTGCCACTTCAAGTTTGCCCGTCACGCCGTGCTTATCGATGAGCTCTTGCACGCGTCCACTCTGTTTCATATCTGCGATGTATTCTTCAACGAATGCATGAAGTGCAGGGCATCCGTGCCGCGTACCAATGGCCTGCTTAACCGTCGTAAACCGACCTTCGATCAGTGATGAGCCCGGGATCTCCTCGACATTTTTGATCAAGCCTGGAACCAATCCTGCGAGCGCATCCAAACCTTCATCAACAAACAGTTTTACTGCCCCAGGAAGACCTTGGGCACGATGTAGCTCGGCATGCTTTAGCGTTCGCGTAAGATAAAGATCATAAGCCGCACGTTCTGATACAGCGATCCGTACGCCTGGTTTATCGACATCTTCGATGGTTTTGAGTGGCGATCCCGCAGGCACCAGATATGTCGCAACGATTTCAACATAGGCATCACAAAACGCGATCACTTCGGCGCGTTTCGGCTCAATAGCGATTAACGCGATATCCCATTCATTGCGCTCCGCTGCGTCCGCAACATCACCCGGCATGGGATAAGGATGCAACACAGCCTCAACACCCAATTTTTCAGCAAGGCCCTTGGCCATATCCGGCGAGACGCCATCCGGATCACCATTGGGACTTTCACCTGTCACGAGCAAGAAATTGCCCATGTTAACCCCTACATGAAGTTTTCCAGGCTCTTTTAGTTCAGTAATTACATCAGCGGTCATAATAGAACTCTCCTCATCGCGTGATTATTTGATTGCGCCGACATTGACGGATGAGGGACAGGAAATCAAATGTGCACTTTTGGCTTGCAGCGATCCAGACGAACGCCATCTAAAAAGTAGAAGCCTAAATTACGGAGTTCATCATGCGCCTGAGCCTTGCCCTTTTAATCGCTTTATTGATCACACCCCTCGCACACGCCGATGAGGTTTATAAGACCCAGGATTATGATGTCCGATTGGTCGAGGTCGTGACTGGGCTGGACCACCCGTGGGGCTTGGCGTTTTTGCCCAGCGGCGACATGCTGGTGACGGAGCGCGATCCGGGGACCATTCGCATTATTGCCAAGGACGGCAAGATCGGCGACCCACTTGGTGGCGTGCCCGAGGCCTATACGTCGAACCAAGGCGGGATGCTGGATATTGCTATCGATCCAGAATTCTCGATCAACAATATGATCTACTTCTCGTTCTCTGAACCCGGCGCATCGGGGGCAAGTACCGCTGTTGGTCGGGGCGTTTTGGACCAAACTACAAATATGCTTCGCAACGTTGAAATCATTTTTAGCCAACAACCTAAAAGTTCCGGCGGGCGACACTTTGGTTCGCGCCTCGTATTTTCACCCAGCGGGCATCTGTTCATCACAACAGGTGATCGGGCGGAACGGGACCGCGTGCAAGACCCCACCATCAATCGTGGCCAAGTCATTCGCATCAACAAGGATGGATCGATCCCTGCCGACAATCCATTTGTGGGAAAGCCGGGTTTCCGCCCAGAAGTCTGGTCCATGGGCCACCGCAATCCCCAGGGCGCAGCACGGCATCCTGAAACAGGGAAACTTTGGATTAATGAACACGGCGCGCGTGGCGGCGACGAGGTGAATATCCCAGAAGCGGGCAAAAACTATGGTTGGCCCGTCATATCTTATGGGAAGCATTATTCGGGCGCGAAAATCGGTGAAGGCAAAACCAAGGATGGTATGGAACAACCCGTCCATTATTGGGACCCA
>DGNZ01000425.1 GCA_002389175.1 Rhodospirillaceae bacterium UBA4479
GGCTATTTTTAGAGGTGCCCATAAGTAACGAGCACATGCCCGTCATCGAACAAGTCCGCGATACGGGATTACCCGCGCAATTTGAAGCCGATCAAAATGGTCTTACTTTTGACTTTCGTGCTTATCCCGCAATGAACGCATCGGGCGAATGTTTGGGTATCGCGCTCTATGCCCATGATATTTCAGCCCGCAAAGAAGCCGAGGATGAAGTCAATCGCCTGGCTTATTTTGATCCCCTAACAGGACTGCCCAATCGAATACTGGTCACTAACCAACTGGCGCACGCTGTCAGCGTGGCCAATCGACAAAAACATATTGGGGCACTGTTGTTTGTCGATTTAGATCGGTTCAAACAGATCAATGACTCATTGGGGCACAATGTGGGAGATGATCTGTTGAAGGCAGTCGCGGAACGCCTTGAATATTGCCGTCGGGGCGAAGATATCATCGCGCGCATGGGCGGCGATGAATTCATATGGATTTTACCTGATCTGGGACCTAGTACAGAAAGCGCTGCTGCCGAGGCCACGCGGGCAGCGGAACGACTGGTTGATGATTTCGGACGTAGCCTTCAGGCTGGTGGACACGAGCTTCGGATGACAACGAGCATTGGGATCGCCCTATTTGGCGACAATGATGAAGGCGTTGACGAAATCATGAAACAAGCTGACTCCGCCATGCACCGTGCGAAACATGCTGGGTCTGAGTGTGTGCAAATCTTCCGCCCGCAAATGCAAGAAGCGGCGATGGAGCGTTTGCAGCTTGAACTCAAACTGCACAAAGCGGTCGAGGATCGCACACTTGAAATTCACTATCAGCCGCAGGTTTCCATGCTAGATGGATCCTTGGTCGGTGCCGAGACACTACTGCGTTGGAACGATCCAGAATTAGGCTCTATCCCTCCTTCGAAATTCATTCCGATTGCCGAAGAAACAGGCCTGATCCTGATAATGGGTGAATGGCTGTTGAACAGTGTGTGTCGACAAATCAACGATTGGAACAGCCACCCCATCGCAACACCAATCCCCCGCGTGGCCGTGAATATTTCCCCCGTGCAATTCCGCCAACCCGATTTTGTCGATCTGGTTCGGACGACCTTACAGCGTTGGGACATTCCATCAGAACAACTGGAATTGGAACTGACAGAAGGCATCGTCATCGAGCAGATCGACTGGACCGTCGAAAAAATGAACGAATTGCGCGAGCTCGGCGTTCGGTTTGCGATTGATGATTTTGGCACAGGATATTCGTCGCTAGCTTACTTAAACAAGCTGCCGCTCGATATCCTTAAAATCGATCAGTCATTTGTGCGTGATCTGGGCGAGGTCGAGAGCAGCACATCGATTGTCACCAGCATCATCGCGATGGCCAAACTGTTGGGCTTTGATTTGGTCGCCGAAGGCGTTGAAACCTGCGAACAGCTTGAGTTCTTAAACCACCATGGTTGCGAGACATACCAAGGGTATCTCTATAGCAAGCCACTGCCTATTCACGAGCTCACATCATTCTTGTCGTCGAAAGAAGACGAGAACTAGGTTCCGATCTTCAACGTGCTGACCATCCCCTCAAGGGTCGCAATCACGGCCAACGGCGTCAGTTTACCCGTGGCAGGATTTTCCTCGGTCGGCACGCCCGCGATGGTGAATTCTAAATGTGTCGAATCACTATCCAGTGTCACCGAATGGGTATTTCGCGTCACTGCAGGGTCCGCCCAAATTTCATAGGACGTGTTATCGGGTCCGGGGCCTGCCAGGCTGAGTGCCACCGCCACGTTGACGTTGGCCGGAAATTTCGCTGCGGCATCACGAACGGACCCTGAATACAGGCACATCGGTTCCGACAGGTTCGAAAGATCGATGCCCTGCTCTATCACAAACGGTGCTTTCACCAAGCCAGCGGGTGGTTTGCGGGTGGCCATCACCAATGAGTGGATGGTCCCCTTGGATGCGGCCTTCACGGCATCAAACGCAGCCAATGCCCCCGTCGGCACAATAATCCGCGCCCCCGTTTCAGCCGCACGATCAAGGAGTTCAGGGCGTTCCAGCAATCGTGTCACGGTTACGGCGACCAGGGTCTTACCCGCTTCGATGGCGGGAACGGCCAGATCAAAGAACAACGCGGGCGGCAATCCCTCGACAATGATGTCTGCCATATCAACCAAATCGGCGATATCAACAATCGGCGGCGGTGTATTGAAGTCTTTCAAACGGTCTGCAGCCCGCACCTTGTCGTTGGCCGAAATCGCAACAAGCTCCAGCCCGTCGACGCCACTGTCCAACCATTGCGCCACCGGCATACTGACGGCACCCATTCCAGCAATAGCTACTTTCATCTTGTCGTTGGACAATTGATCTCTCCTGTCGTTATTCGTGTGAGTGATTTAGCTCTTTTGTTTTTTGGCCAGAATGGCCGTGCATTGTTCTTCTAATCGCGCGAGTTCCGTCAATGACTCATCGATATCGCGCTTTTGCCCTTCTAAAATCTCGGTTCGCTGTCGAATGACATCAACGAAGTGCGTCAATTGCGTCACTTCAGATGGATCGACATCATATAGATCGATAAGCTCACCGATTTCTTCAAGGGATAATCCCAATCTTTTGCCGCGCATGATCAAACGCAAGCGAACACGGTCGCGCGCCGAGTACACCCGACGCTGCCCCTCGCGTTCTGGCGAGAGCAATCCCTTGTCTTCGTAAAAGCGCACGGTCCGGGTGGTTACCTTGAACTCAGTCGCCAATTCTGCAATGCCGTAGGTTTCGTTCATAAGCAAAGCCTAATTGCACCTTACGTTAACGTAAAGCAGGTCCGTAAACTTTTGGTCCGATTAAGGGAATTTATATAAGAACGAGGGCCGCCAAACTGAGGAATGCAAAGAACCCGATGACATCAGTCATCGTTGTCAGCACCACGGTGGACGCGATGGCGGGATCGATCCCCATCCGATCCAAAACAATCGGAATAGCGGCACCAGAAAATCCGGCGACAATCATATTTATGACCATCGCAGCAGCGATAACGGCACCCAGTTCGACACTTTCGAACCATACCCACGCGACCAACCCCGAAAGAACGGCAAAAATAACCCCGTTAAAGCACCCCACGATGACTTCTTTTGAAATCACACGATAAGCGTTTGAACCCGTTAATTCCTTGGTCGCAAGTGCGCGCACCGTCACCGTCAAACTTTGTGTTCCGGCATTCCCCCCCATGGACGCGACGATTGGCATAAGGACGGCGAGTGCGACAATTTGTTCAATGGTCGCATCGAAAAATCCAATCACGACCGACGCCAGGATCGCCGTCAGCAAATTCACGCTCAACCAACTGAAACGCGCGCGCGTGGTTGAAATTGCAGCCTCGTACAAATCATCCTCGATCACACCACCCATGCGCATGATGTCTTCCTCATGCTCTTCATGGATAACATCGACGACGTCATCAATGGTGATGGCGCCAACAAGACGCCCATTTCTATCGACGACGGGGGCGGATACCAGATCACGTTGGCGGAACAGAAACGCGACATCTTCTTGATCGGTGTAGACGTCGATTTCGTGCATGTCCTCGTCCATGATCTCGGTCACGGGGACTTGGCGGCGTGCACTCATCAATTTGCTAAGGGCAATTGATCCGGCTGGGTGATGCCGCGCATCAATGGCGAAAATATCATAGAACACGCTCGGCAATCGGCCTTCGTCTTCTTCGGCGATCCGGCGCACAAAATCGATGCATTGGCCGACATTCCAATGGCTCGGCACCGTCACGATTTCACGCTGCATCAAGCGACCGGCACTATCATCAGGATAGCTCAGGGATTCTTCGATCAGCGTACGTTCTTCATCCGGAATATGATCAAGGACGGCACGCTGCTGCGCTTCGTCCATTTCTTCCAAAACTTCGACAGCATCATCGCTGTCCAATTCACTCAGCGCGCTTGCGACCTCGCGCACGCCTAAGTGCCCGACGACCTCATCGCGAACCGTGTCGTCCAACTCGGCCAGCACTTCGGGGTCGAACTGATCGCGGACAACATCAATAAATTGCCCCCGCTCTTCACGGCTCAAACGTTCCAGCAAATCCGCGACATCGGCGTAGTGTAGATCATCGATAATGCGTAATACGGTTTCCGGGTCGCCATCAGCCATGGCATCACCGACCAGAACTTCGATACCGATCTCGTCCTCGACGATATCGTCGACCTCAGACGTCATATTTTGATCGGTTTCGTTCTTTGCCACGGTGACTGCCTTCGCGTCTGAAACATCTCAGTGTGATGATGGGTTCCCATTTGGTAAACGACGCACAACGCGCGCCCAGGAACTGCCCTGTATGTAGCCAATATCGCACAGCTTGTCCGCAAAAGAAAAAAGCGCCCTGAAAAGGACGCTATTTACTCTGGTAGATGGGAAAATTGGTGCGGTCGAGAAGACTCGAACTTCCACCCCTGTTACAGGACAGCGACCTCAACGCTGCGCGTCTACCA
>DGNZ01000285.1 GCA_002389175.1 Rhodospirillaceae bacterium UBA4479
GAAATGACCGTCGATCATCGCTATCCCATCGGGTTTGGAGTCCTCACATGTGAAAACATGGCGCAAGCCGACGAACGCGCTGACCCCAATCAAAAAAACAAGGGGGCTGAAGCGGCGACCGCCGTTATCCGAATGATTGAACTCCGTCGCCATTTCCAAGGACGTGCAGATGACTGATCGTCGCGAAGAACAACGGATACGCATGTCCGCAACCCGATTGGCCGCAGTACAGGCATCCTACGAATTGGACATGATGGGCGTTCCCGTCGATGAAGTCTTGGGCGAGTTCACAACCGACCGATGGACCAATGCCGATGACGAGGCCGACAACGAATTGGCACGCGCGAAGCCCGAAGTCTTGAAAGAGCTCGTTCAGGGGGTCGCTCGGCATGTGGCTGATATCGATGCAGCCTTGGCCCCCGCGATTGCGGGCGAGCGAAAGCTTGATGAACTGGAAAATGTGCTCCGCGCGATCCTTCGGATGGCAACGTATGAGCTGATGTATCGCCCCAACGTGCCAGCGCGCACCGTGCTCTCGTCATATACGGAAATCAGTGATGCCTTTTTTGACGAGGATGGCCCGCAAATCAAACTGATCGCAGGCATCATCAACGCCGTCGCCAGAGACGTGCGTGCGGATGAATTTACTAAAAGCGCATAATTACCATCAGAAAAATATAGCAGAAAGGTGGAGTCGAAGATGGGTGTGAACGACGAGTTCGACCTGATCCATCAATACTTTGAACCCCTTTCTGCTGGCGCACCAGGTGCGCGCGGTCTTTTGGATGACGCCGCCACACTAAGCCCATCACAGGGCTGCGAATTGGTTGTCACCATGGATACAGTGGTAGCGGGTGTTCATTATCTGGCAGACGAAAAGCCTACAAACATCGTTGCCAAGCTGATGGGGAGCAATCTATCCGATTTGGCCGCCATGGGGGCAACACCACGCGGGTTCACGCTGTCCTGCGCATGGCCTAAAGACATTGAGCGTGATGATATTCAGGCTTTTGCCCATGCAATGGGGGACTGGACCCAAGCGTATTCATTTCCGTTGCTGGGTGGCGATACCGTCACAACTACGGGCAACGCAGTTTTTACAATATGCGCATTTGGCGATACCCCTTTGGGAAAAGCTATCAGTCGAAACGGAGCCAAGGTCGGCGATGACGTTTATGTCACGGGCAGCCTTGGTGATGGGGCGTTGGGGTTATTGGCAGCACAGAAAAAGCTTTCAGAAATCTCTGAAGATGATCAAACATATTTGGCAGACCGTTACCGGGTCCCACAACCCAGAGTATCGGTGGGGCAATCTTTAATCGGACTGGCCAATGCATGCATCGATATTTCAGATGGATTAATCCAAGATTTAGGCCATGTGGCGCATGCGTCAAATGTACAAATTGATCTTCAAATAAGTGCTATTCCACTATCAGATGCGGCAAATCGCATTATCGAATCGAACCCAGAAATGATGTCGCTGGTTCTTTCAGGTGGTGATGATTACGAACTTGCGTTCACAGGCCCTTCAGTCCCCGACAATTGTGATGTTCCGATCACATGTATAGGCAAGGTCGTGGACGGTGATCCTGGTGTCATGGCGCGGGCTACTGACGGCAGCCTCGTTGAGATCGCAAAATCAGGCTATAATCATTTTGCGTAACGTGATGTTCAAATTGAAAACGCGTTGCACGTACCTGGTGATAAGCGATATTGACGGTGCACAAGTGTTCAGTTTTTCGCTGGAACTTTAACAACGACGGAAGATAAAAATGAAGAAATTGATCATTGTTTTCGTCCTGATCCTGCTCATTGCAGGTGGCACCGTTGGTGTGATGAAGTTCCTTGGCCTGGGTCCATTCCATGATCCGAATGCAGTACAAGCTGAGCAAGAACCCAAAGAAATTGAGGCTCTTCAAGCGCTTTTCGTCGATATGGAACCGATCATGATCAATGTCATGCAGGGTGGGGCGGTCATGACCACCATCCAAATGGAAATCAAGATTGAAACATCTGGCAACGAAAACATCATCGATATCAAACGTCGCCTGCCAGTTTATAAAGATGCCTTTATGCAGGATTTGCATTCGTTCGTACCGCGCATGCTAAACGAGATTCAGCGACTTGATTTGCCAACTATTAAACAACGTTTGCAGCTGATTGCAGAGCGCATCGCCGAGCGTGAAGGCATGATCAACAGCATTTTGATCCAGTCTATTTTGGATACGCCGCAACAATAAATCCGTTTGATTTTGAGGGCTAGGTCACGCCTGAATCGCGCGTTCCCTCATCTATTCCAAGCGAATTAACAGTCATTTAAATCCGAATGTTGCTTTATGCTAGGCATTCTGGCATTTTCCGCTCGATTTTTGCACCAGCGAACATGCGGATTCGCATTGCTGGTCGTCCGGCGTACTTCCTAACGGTTAGGAAGAGGGCGCGCTCGGGCTATTCTTCACGAAGGGGAGGGAAGATGTCCTCAATTAATCTATTAATTTTGGGATGCGGCGCACTCGCGCTGGTATACGGACTTTACGCTAGCCGCGCGGTGTTATCAGCACCTGCGGGTAACGAACGCATGCAAGAAATTGCTGCGGCTATTCAAGAAGGCGCAGCAGCGTATCTAAACCGTCAATATCTGACGATTGGTATCGTTGGTGTTGTCGTTTGTGCCCTTTTGGCATTCACACTTGGCATGGCAGTCGCTGTTGGCTTCGTCATCGGTGCCGTTCTTTCTGGCGTCGCGGGTTACATTGGTATGAACGTTTCCGTTCGCGCCAACGTGCGTACAACAGAAGCCGCACGGACAACTGGCCTGGCTGGTGGTCTTGATATCGCATTCAAATCTGGCGCAATCACAGGGATGTTGGTTGTCGGCTTGGCGCTATTGGGTGTTGCAGGATACTACTTTGTACTCCTCGACATGTTCGACAGCTCAGATCCAGCTGGCATGCGTCATATCCTTGAAGCGTTGATCGCTCTTGGCTTTGGTGCGTCGTTGATTTCGATCTTTGCGCGTCTTGGCGGCGGTATCTTCACCAAGGGTGCAGATGTCGGTTCTGATTTGGTCGGTAAGATCGAAGCAGGTATCCCAGAAGATGATCCCCGCAACGCTGGCGTGATCGCTGATAACGTTGGTGATAAC
>DGNZ01000258.1 GCA_002389175.1 Rhodospirillaceae bacterium UBA4479
CGTAGCATGTGGGTCAACGATGGCGTTCCACTCGGTGGGGCCCCAGGGGGTTGGATAATCAGAATACTTACCTCCCATAATAACGATTTCCCGAAGGAGCAACGAGATGCCTGGCTCTCGCTCAAACAACCGTGCGATATTGGTGAACGGCCCCACGGCCAACAGAGTGACTTCGCCCGGATTCGACCGGATAGTCTCCGCCATAAAATCTATGGCCAGGTCCGGGTTGTGCGTCTTCAAGGCGGCCTGCAGGACGGTTGAAGGTAGCTTGATAGCTTGTTGGGCGATCCTTTGACGCTGAGGAATGGCAAGGGGCGCTTCAAAACCTGGCAGTACCGGAATACTGAGCCCCACTTGCTGAGTAATTTGGCGCGCAAGCGCTGCGCGTTTGGCAGCTTCGCCCGTAGCGGTTGTAATGCCGAGTAATTGGAGGTCTTGGCGGAGCACTAAATAGGCTAGCGCCACTGCATCATCGATATCGCTACCAATATCGGTGTCAAATAGCACTTTTATAGGTTCCAAGGGTGCGGAATCCATGGCGGAGGCGACTGACATCCTCGGCAGCAATCCAAAGGCCGCGAGTGCAGCACTGTTTCGTAGAAGTTGTCGGCGACCTAAGCGGTGTTTCGTCTGGTGCGCCATGCTCATCGAGCGTATCTAGCTGGCATCGCTAGCAAATTTTGCGTCTTTAGCAAGCACTAACTCACGATATCGCTTTGGGCTAGTGCCATACCAACGTTGGAATGCGTGCTGAAAGGCACTCGGCTCCGAATAAGCCAGCTCGGCGGCAACTTCGTTAACAGAACACCGTTGCATTAATAATCTTAAGGCAGCTTCTTGGCGCAGCTCAGCTAACAGTGTCGAGTAAGAAGTGTTTTTGTTTTTGAGTTGGCGGGCTAGCGTGCTGCGGTCGATGCCGATTTGTTTGGCAATGTCTTGGGCCGACACTTGACGCGCTTGCAGCCCGTAGTAAATCATTTGTTTGATTTCAACGATTGAAATGCCATCTCCTGAGAGCTCTGTAAGAAGGCGGTCAGCCTGACCACAAAAAGCAGCATGCATGAACTTGCTAGCATTCGGAGGGGGCTGATCTAACTGCTTGCTTCGAAATGAAATACGGGTGTCTTTTTGCTCAAACTGAAGCTTGCCCCCGATGTGACGATGATATTCTTCGACGTAATGAGGCGCAGCATGCTCAAAGCTTGCGCCTACGGTAGTGAAGTCGTCCCGAGTAAACCAGGCGATGAGAGATTTAGCTGTCCCCAAGAAAACCTCAGAGAGCCACGTGTTCGGGTCACTCGCGCTTTGTTTGGAGATCAGTGAGATCTCATTTTTTCTCGCTCGTGCTCAATATGAACGGCATGTTCGCTGAGATCCAGGGCGGCATACTTTGCCCAAACCCTGATGGCATCGGCATTGGTAGGCGCAGTTGATGCCGCCGCCGTGCGGATATTATGAGCCTCTTTGTGGCGCACTTTGGCAAGCCTTAAAGCGATTGCGGGCTCATTGAGTTTTTCAGACGCAAAGCGAAAAAGCTTAGTCAGATTTGAGATGGGGAATCGGTAGTAAGGATAAAACCGCCGGATCCGATCAAAGTCGATACCGCAAGCTGCCTGAATATCATCATTACCTATGCCGTGTTCAAGAAGGGCACGTTGTAACCAAAGCGCACCGGCTTGGGAGGCTCGAGGTTCTCTCATGAGGGGGCAACCAGGTTTAGCAGTTGACTCTCGCTTGCATCAATCGCTCTAGATTCGGCATGGGTGAGCTCGATGAGCCCCTGTTCTATGACTTTGTTAATGATATCGTTCCACTTTTCTTCAGAGACCAAGTCCTCGGTGATCTGTCCGGCTCTTCGACCTATGGAATAGGCCTGAATCAGTAGTGCGCCGGCCTCGGCGTCGATGTCGGTTCGCAACCAGCCTCTTGCTTGCATCTGCTCGATCTGAATCTTCAGGGCATCGGTGAGGCGTTTTTGTTCTCGAGCGAGGCGTTCAGCAAAGGTTTTATCGTTGTCGGCTCGCAGCAATAGTGCCATGCGGGCGCTTCGTCGGTCCCGCAGGTTCGATCTTTGGCTATCACGGGTGATTGCACGAAAAATCAGTGCCGCCTCCTCTTTGCCGCGCGCTTGACTTAAGGCGCTTTTGATCTGAGCGATGTTGTCATCTACCCCAAATGCATAACCTGTGAGAAGCGCTTCATCAATGAGGTCCTGACCGTCGTTAAAATGATGATAGAGGGAGCCTTTGCTGATGCCACTTGCTTTCAGAATTTCATCAATCGATGGGGTAGCGGCAGGGTTTTTCTCTAAAATACGCTGCGCCACGTCAAGCAGTGCTTGCCGTGTGGGGTGATCCAGACCTTGCGCTTCGGTCATTTTGGGCCGGCCTCGTGCGCGCTTTCCCGAATGCGGTCTAGGGATTTTGCTTTTATGCTGTGTTTCCATTCTTCGATTCTCAAAGGCCTGACATTTACAGCGCGATCAGTAAGTTTAATCGCCCCCGAAAGGCGCTTGCAAGTTATTAAACTATAAGTTTAATATAAATGAACATTTTCAAATTTTAAGATTTTTGCGACGTAAAATCATAAAAAAGCATGAAAAATCATTATCAAAATGGCTTTGATTTGAGAAAGTACGGTTCTTCTTTGGGGGGATGATCCTGTGCAAATGTCGATTGCGTTGCTCCTGACGCTACCAGACATTCCAGACTTTGGAGATTAGCAAATAGTAGATGCCCGCTTTTAGCAACATTGTCATCAAGTAAGTGTTAGGTTTTGGGGATTTGTGCGAGATATGGGTGAGCATCAAAGGGGATCAGTCGCAACCGTCTGATGGCCAAATTTTCCAATAAACAGGGTCATCAAAAAATTTAGATATCAGGATGGCCAACATGAAGATTAATTTGAGCTCGATTTGGATAGCTTTAGGCTTGATTTGTTCGCTATCTTTTGCCTCCGAGGTCCTCTCTGAAAGTCAAATATTGACAAGCAGCAAGTTGACAACTGATTTTTCTGTCTCTTGTGAATTAGGTGATGCCTATAAAACCTTCCTAATTAAGGCTTTAAGAGCATGCAGTCATGATAGATAAGGAAGGTTTCATGAATTCAAGAATTTACGGTCAACCTGAAAAAAATATTGAAACTTATTTCAGAGTGCGTTGGCTACTTCAGGTCTTGTTGTGGGGCCTGGGATTTGCAACCGCAACTGTTCAGGCGGCGGTGAGCGTCACCTTCACAAATGACGATGGTGGATTCGCTGTAGTCGGACAAAACACGCAAAAGTGGGACGCCGTAAAACTTTTTAGTATGAATGGCGTCACTGCAGCCGAGTTCTCCCAGGATTTAAACGACGGCGCCACAAGTTTCCAAATACAAGGTAACGACATACCGGGTACTTTGACCTTAACCACAGCCGTTGGCCCTGCAGTTCTTGAGGGAGCGATAGTTTCGCAAGATAAGTCTTCAGGAAATGTGGTCCAAGCCTTTGCGTTCGTTCTGAAAGCGCCCCCTATGACGGGGTCTGTGACTGTTAACGGCATCCAGCTCGAAGGAACAAGCTCAGTGATAGGTGGAAGCGGTGATGATTTAGTCGTTGTAGTTATGGACGGCCAATCCCCAGGTTACACCGAAGGGATGAACATATCAGCCTCAGCGGACAACCTAAGTAAGGTGCTCACGGAGCTGAACTCCTACTTAAGCACGCAGAGCCCGCCCTCCCCATCAATAACGATTACGAAGACGGGCACCTTGAACGATGACGACTTTACATCGGGAGTTAGTGTTGGCGATACGATCAGCTACGCGTTTACGGTGACCAATACGGGCAACACGACGCTTACGAACATTGAAGTAACGGATCCGA
>DGNZ01000367.1 GCA_002389175.1 Rhodospirillaceae bacterium UBA4479
AAATGAGAACAAATAAAGAACATTTAATGGCCTAAATATTGTCATCCCGGACTTGATCCGGGACCCAGTCATTCGCCGAAAATATCTGGGTCCCGGCTTTCGCCGGGATGACAAAACTAGGGAAAGAATTAACGCTGGTTAAAACGGCGTCCCACCAGAGCTGCAGCAATATTCACTTTTTGAATATCGATGGTGCCACCCGCGATGCCCCAACCCCAACCGTCGCGCATTTTCTGCTCAATCGGGTAGTCAGTTGAATAACCGTATCCGCCCATCAACTGCATGGCTTTTCCGGTCACTTCGCGGACCATTTCGTTGGCAAAGCATTTGGCGATGGAACTCTCGGCGATCGATGGAAGTCCCTGCGATGCATTGATGACGGCCCGGTAAAGCAATAAACGCGATGCATCGACCTTCATCTTCATTTCGGCGATTTGCAGTTGCACCGCTTGGAAATCGATCACGGGTTTGCTGAATTGTTCACGTTCCTGAACATAATCCAACACGTAATCCAGCGCCGATTGGGCGATCGCCAATGACATGGTTGTGTTGCCGCAGCGTTCCAGATCGAACGCTTCCATTAATTTGGGGAATCCGCCTGCCGGTACGACGATGTTGTCGGCGGGCACTTCGATGTTATCCAAAAAAATATCGGCGCTGGTGATGCCACGGAATCCCATGTGGATTTCTGGCTTCCCAAAGCTGAGACCATCTCTGTCGCTTTCTATTAATACAGCACCCACGCCCTTGGCGCCCGGGTCATCAGACATCCGGCAAAACACGACATAGGCATCGGCGTGCCCGGCACCTGAACACCAGCGTTTGGTGCCGTTGATGCGAACGGTATCGCCCGTCACTTCGGCGCGTGTGGTCAGATCGGTCAGCGCCGTTCCTGCATTGGGTTCGGACATCGAAACCGCGACGATCATGTTGCCTGCACACACTTCGGGGATGACGCGTTGTTTCAGCGTATCGGGTGCAAAGTGCGCGATGGCCAATGAAGGCCCAAAACAGGATTCAAAAATGGGAAATGCCACAGCCGGAGAGATTTTGGCGACTTCTTCTAAGACTAGGACCGCGTCCATATGTGATAAGCCGAGGCCCCCCAGTTCGCTCGGCAAATTGACGCCCAGGAAACCCATTTCAGCGTATCGCTTCACCAATTCATGACTAGGCGGTTGGGCGGAGTGTTCGATCTCTTTAGCGATTTCGGGAAGTTCAGCTTCGGCAAATTTCCGAACGGTGTCTTGAAGTGCCAACTGCTCGTCACTGAGCGTAAAGTCCATGGGTCTCTCCTTTGAATTTGAGGCACTTTAAGAAACCCCCAAAGGGTTGTCACGGTGCCCAGGCACGCTTAGGTCTGGGGGACTGCAAAACCGCAGAAAACGAAAAATAAAAGGCTGATATGGACGCACATTTCGCTGCCAAGATCCAAGACCTGACAGACTGGGTGATCTCTGAAGCACTCATAGCTGATAACTACGTTGGGATTTATGAGGGCTTTCACTGTCGTCTGGTTGAGGCGGGTGTCCCGATCTGTCGCGCGCATGTGGCCATGCCGACCCTTCACCCGTTAGCTGAACTCATCACAATTACATGGCGCCCCGATACAAAGGCCACGCTTTCAATGATTGGACACGGAAGCCGCCAGACGGATGATTGGCTGAACAGCCCGATCAAGGTGATGATGGAAGGTAATCTTGATAGATTGCGGATTGGCCCGGACGACATCGACAGCGCTGCCGAAAAATTCCCCGTTGTCGCTAAACTTAAGGACGAAGGCGTCACCGATTACATGGTCTTTGGGGTTCCGTTTTCCAGTCACCCAGAAGCGCTGCAAAGTCAGATCGGCCTTGTCGCCACGTATGCGACCTATCAAAAAGGTGGATTTACGGCAGAACAGACCGAAGCGCTGGAGCGCGTACTGCCCCGCTTCAGTTTGGTTGCCAAATTAGCCAGCCGAGAGCGGTTGTTTCACAACATTCTTGATGCTTACCTGGGCGCTGACGCCGGACGCCGGGTCCGCGCGGGCCAGATAACCTTGGGCTCAGGGCAGATGATTGATGCTGTCATCTGGTTTTGCGATTTACGTCATTCGACCCCGCTGGCTGAGAAACTGGGCCACGAGGCCTTTATAGAAATATTGAACGACTATTTCGCGGCCCTTGCAGGGGCTGTGATGGATAACGGCGGTGATGTTCTTAGGTTCATCGGTGATGCGGCATTGGCGATTTTCCCGATTTCCGAAGATGGCTTTGATGCCCGCACGGCCCGCGTCAAAGCGCTAGAGGCGGCTCACGACGCACTGAAGCGTGCCCGCGAAATCAACGCTATACGACAAGCGAACGGCGATGACCCGTTTGAATTTGGCATTGGCCTGCATGTTGGGCGTATCATGTATGGCAACATTGGCGTGCCAGAGCGGGTGGAGTTTTCTGTGATCGGCCCCGCCGCAAACGAAGCCGCGCGGATCGAAAGCCTGTGTAAAGAAACTGCCCAAACCGTCTTGATTTCAGAGCAATTTGCCGATGGGTTGGATGAGGACTGGCAGGACTTGGGCTATCATGCGATCCGGGGCAGCAAAAAGGAACTTAGGTTGTTCACGTTGCGGTCTCTTTCCAGGTCGTGATAGCCCGGCCATAAAAAAAGATCTATCTCAGCACTGAATAAATCTGCCGTCCAAGCGTTTACGTATAGTAATGGACGCATTGTGCGTCTCACGGCCCTGGTTTCAGGGCTGGAACATATCAATCAGGGGATTGAAAAATGATCAAACGTACACTTATTGCCGCTGCCGTTCTTGTTGCATTTGCTGGTCCTGCGCTGGCTGGGCATTGCCCGGCTGATGTAAAGAAACTTGAAGCAGCTATGCCGAACTTAAAGGGTGCACAGCTTGCTTTGGCCAAAGAAGCCGCTGCCAAAGGCGCCGAGCTTCATGCCGCTGGCAAACACGGTGAGTCACTTCAGGTATTGGAAAAAGCCCTCAAAGAACTCGGCATCGATCACTAATCGATTGAAGTTCTGATCGGGTGATAACGCGCCCCCTCACCCAACCTCTCCCCCTAAAAGGGGAGAGGGGTTAGAACGTGCCTTGCGCCGACAGTCCCTCTCCCTCACTTGTGGGGGAGAGGACAGGTGAGGGGCATACGTTAGTTGACGGGAAAGCACGTCCGCAGTACGAACTATCCAACGCGGGTGTGGTTCAATGGTAGAACGGAAGCTTCCCAAGCTTTAGACGAGGGTTCGATTCCCTTCACCCGCTCCAATCCTAAGGTGATGATTATAAAAGGTTTTTTCAGTCACCCTGTTTAGTGAAGCTGAAAAAAGCCTCTAAAATCCTTGTGCCTGACTCTCTCCTGACTCTTTG
>DGNZ01000035.1 GCA_002389175.1 Rhodospirillaceae bacterium UBA4479
CGGCGGCAACAACGAAATCGCAAATATCACCAATGACTGGATTGCTGCAGATGCTGCTGGAAATATCGCTGCCACCGCATTCAAGTGCCATCGAGACAGCGCGGGGACCAACTACAGTCCTTTTCTGTTCCAGTGCATCTTGTCGGTCAGCCAACATCTGCAATTTCTCACAGCCAGCGGCAACAGCCTTTTCACGGCCCTCGCACTCCATGAATGCCATATATTCAACAGGGATTGTCGCCTTGACAATTTCGGCAAGATGATCTGCCGATGCCCCATCATGCGTGATCACCAAAGCCGCACCCACATTGGGATGGGTCAGCACGCTCTGGATGAACCTCTCAACCATATGCTCATCGGTTTTCTGCAAACCGCGGGAAAATGCTCCCGTGACGCAAAGAGAATCCCGATCCATGGACGCGATGCTGGCTGCAAGCCTATCTGTCAATGCCACGGTAGACAGCACGATCCTGTGATTACGAATGCCCACTCTGCCATCAGCGCGGGAATATCCGCGCCACTCCAGACTGCTGGCATAATCAAGAAGATCGGAACTATTGGCAGTTGTGGACATGTACATGCTCGCCCTGTTCGATAGCCTGTGTGGCAGAACCGATCTCCACGCCATATTTGACAATTGCCTCGCCAGACGCAATTGGACGCAAACTCACCTTATGACCAAAGGGCACATGCTCGGCGATACGCATACCATCGCTGAGCCGATCTAATTCGGTTTCCTCGTCCAGCAAGGTTGCCACATTGTCAGACGGGTCCAGCACCAAAAACCGCCTTCCACCCCCCACGTCTAACTGCATATAATACCCCCATCCACATTGATCACCTGACCAGTGATATATGCCGAGTCAGGACCTAACAGGAACTGAATCACGCTTGCCACTTCATCGGCAGAACCAAGACGCTTCATGGGTATCTCCCCAAGCACCGCGTCTATTCCCCGCTTGGCAATAATTTTCTGTGGCATCGTGGTATCGATGAAGCCGGGCGCAACAACATTAATCAGAATATTTGGCGCTTCCTTTCTGGCCAGTGAGCGCGCCATCCCAACCAGAGCGCCCTTTGCCGCGCTATAGGCCGTATGACCGGGCGCCCCACGGCGGAAGGCCAGAGAACTGACAAGCACGACACGGGCAGAGGTCTCTTTCAACAACGCCTTACGGATACTTGTATAAAGTCCGTACACATTTCGGACATTTGCCGACATGACCGGATCATACACCGCCTCGGTGTCACCAGAGGCCATATCATCAGGCACGAAAATACCTGCCAAATGAACAAGTCCGTATATGTGGCTCTCCTGTTCCAAGAGGGCGCTGCATGACGCCTCATCCTCAAGTCCGGAACAGTGATAAATCAGCTTACTGGTGTCCAAATTCGGAGACCCCAGAATGTCTGCCCCATCCGGGTTAACATCAATGGCGATCACCCGCGCACCAAGATTTGTCAACCGCCGCACAAGCGGAACGCCGATCCCGCCTGACGCACCTGTAACGATTATTGTTTTTCCTTCAAACATGCCAAATCACCAACAAGCAGGTTTACAATAGAAAAAAGAAAAGCGGGCCTATGGATCCACAGGCCCGCCGACAAACAATCTTCACGATTCTTCTTGGATGATTAGCGGCCTATGACACGATTATTTCGGTCGGCAACGTCTGCATCAGCATCGGCAACGGCCTTTTCGAATTTCTTCAGCCATTTGTCACCATATTTGTCTGCAAACCAGACTTTCATCTTGTCACGCGCCTCTACGAATGTTGCCTTTTCTTCGGGAGTTGGAACATAGATCTCGCCGCCGAACCCAACAAACTCCTTCAACGCACGTGCATCATACTCCTTGTTCCAATCAGACTGGATCATTGAAGCTTGCTGAACACCATCGATCACCAGATCCTGGAGATCAGTCGGCAGGCTCTGCAACCACGCATCCGACATCCACCAGAACGCAAACAGATATGCGTGCTCATCCAGTGTCACATATTTTACGGCCTCATACATCTTTGTTGGGACGATATCGGTCGCAGCATTTTTTGTGCCTTCAACAACGCCTGTCTGTAGCGATGTATAAAGCTCACCCCAGGCAACAGGTGTCGGGTTGCCACCAAGCGACTTGATAAACTCAATCTGCAAAGGCGAATTGATGGTTCTCATCTTCACGCCCTTCATGTCTGCAGCAGATTTGATTAGCTTGTTCGTGGTGAAGAAGTTCCGCCAGCGACCAGTGTTACCAACGGCGACAAGACGCACATTTCCAGTTGTCTTCAAAATCTCTTCGCGCACCTCATCGAAGAACGAGCTCTGCGAAATACGCTCGGCGATCGAGTCACCATTCATCATGTAGGGGATGTCTGTCACCTGAAGTTCAGGCCAGAAGCTGGCAATACCACCAACTGTCGTATGAGTTAATTCAAGCGTGTTCAACTGAACTTGCTCAATTTGATCCCTGAAATTACCAAGCTGAGCACCTGGGTAAATTTCAACAGCGATGCGACCATTTGAACGGCTCTCAAGAAATGACTTAAGGAACTCACCTGGCACCTGATCGTCCGACGTCACCGGACCAACATGTCCATATTTCAGGGTAAATTCAGCCGCAAAAGACGCCGCTGGCAGACAAACAGCCATTAAACCTGCCATGAGGACTTTACGAATAAGAGATTTCATTTTACTTCCTCCCACTAAGTTGTTAGTCGAAATCATGACATCGGTATCATTATTTGTAAATGCATTTCGCGCTTTATCTGCAGACCAAGCTAAACCCAAATATTTTAGCCAAATCCAAGCAATCTTGGCACCGTCATTGAGACGGCGGGCACATAAGTGACAAGAACGATGATCGCGATATGTACGAGATAAAAAGGCAACATCTCAGACACCACGGACTCGATTCTCTCCCGGCTAACCGCCGACGCCACAAACAGAATCAGGCCCATCGGGGGTGTTGCAAGACCAATTGTCAGGTTAACGCACATAATGATAGCAAAATGCAAAGGGTCCACCCCAACGGCGAGCGCTGTCGGTGTCAGGATTGGCCCAAGAATAAGAATCGCCGGACCGGCATCGAGAAACATGCCTATGACCACCAAAAACAGATTGATCAGCAGAAGCACAACATATTTGTTGTCCGTATATTCGAACAAAAAGGCGGACAAAAGTTTTGGCACACCTGAAAGCGTGGCGATCCAAGCAAAAACACTGGCCATACCAACTGCCAACAAAATTACGCTGGAGGAGACCGCGGTGCGGAACAACATGTTCTTAACTCGCATCAAGGGTAGGCTTTTCATGCAAGCGCATAATATCAGCGCATACACTACGGCAGCGCCTGCAGCCTCTGTCGGGGTAAAAACCCCAGAGAGGATTCCACCCATGATGATAATGGGCGTCAGCAGCGGCCAGAATGCATCAAGGCCTGCGCGCGCCGCTGCACGCATTCCCGGGAATTTGTCAGCAACAGGGTATTTCCGCCGCCGGGCAATAATCGAGACCACCGCCATCAAGCCAACACCGGTAAGCAGCCCCGGAACAATGCCAGCAAGGAACAGCGCGGCGACGGATATCTCCATGATATATGCGTAGACAACCATGATGATACTTGGCGGAATGATCGGTCCAATCACTGACGATGCAGCCGTCACAGCAGCAGAAAATTTGCGAGAATAGCCCTGCTTTTCCATTGCAGGAATAAGCATAGAGCCAAGCGCCGAAGTGTCTGCAACGGCTGAACCGCTGAGGCCGGCAAAGAAAATCGAAGAGATGATATTTACATGCGCAAGGCCGCCACGCAGATGCCCGACCAGAACTTTGGCAAAATAGACAAGACGTTCTGTAATACCGCCTACATTCATGATTTCGCCGGCAAGAATGAACATCGGTATCGCAAGAAGCGGAAACTGGTTGATCCCGATGTAGAGCTTTTGCGCGATAATCGCCAAAAAGACTTCTTTGTCGGCAAAAACCAACCCAAGCATTGGCGCCGCACCAAGGGCGAATACGATCGGCATTCCTACCCCGATCAGGCCCAACATGATCCATATAAAGGTAACAGGTATCATCTAACGTCCCCCAGTCATGGTCAAAACAGCCACGATCTAAAACTCGTCCATAGCCGGCCGATATTTGGTCACGAACCTGTCCTGCTCCGTTGGCTTATCAGAGAACAGACCAGAAGCGTCTTCCAAAAATTGTTGGAGTGAGACAAGCGCCATACTGGCCATACCAAGAGGAATCGAGACAAAGAACCAATACATCGACACGTCACCTACCGAGATCGCGACTTGCCTTCTGCCATTCCATGCAAAATCATGGCTTTTCAGAGCCAGAAAAGCACAAAAGACAAATACCGCTAAATGCATGATCGCAAGAATTACCCTCGTTAACTTTGACGGAAACCGCGAAATGACAATTTCGATGTTCGGATGAGCGCCGAGACGAAGAGCAATGGGAGCACCAAGGAAAACCAGCCACAGCATCGCGTATTTAGCAAGTTCCTCAGACCATGACAGGCTGTCATTCAGCGCATATCGAAAAAACACACCTGCCGCAACAATGGCAGCAATCGCTAGCACAAGAAACATCGCGCCCCAGCGGAATGCGCCAAGTTGTATCGCGTTGATTACTGACAGAAGCCTAATCGCCATAGTCATGACTGTGTACCCCCCTACCTAATCCTTATCCCGACATTATCGTGACGTCCACACCATGTTCCTTCATCAGTGCTATATCCGGAACAATTCCAATGCCATCACCCGAGGGAAGATTTATTCGCCCCTCCCCGCATGGCTTCAGATTCCAATCCGCCAAACTTTCCCTGATCGGGTTTTCATTTACATCAACCTCCAGCAAACCAGCGTCGCCAACCACAGTCAACAGATGTGCGGATGCTGCCAACCCGACCATGCCACCCAACCAGTGCGGGCAGTACACGCGCTGCGCTAATGATTCATCAGTGTCACGATTTCCAAAAATACGAAGCAACCCGGTGAAACCACCAATTTTTCCAATATCCGGTTGCATGAAAGAAAAGAGGCTCTTTTGCCAATAAGTATCAACAGCATCCAGCGTTGGCAAATTTTCGCCCACTGCAAGAGGCGCGTCTATCATCCCTCGCAATGTCTGCCAGTCTGTCTCGGCAACATTTGCCCTAAGCGGCTCTTCAACCCAGCTCAAATCAAAACGACTTAACGCGTTGATGTTTTCAGCCGCTTCCTGTGGCGATATCCACGCCTGATTTGCATCGATCATTAATTGATGCCTGTTACCAATTATATCGCGGGCACTGACCAGTCCTGCCTTGTCGATTTCCGCACCAAACCCAACTTTCACCTTGAAAGATGTAAAGCCGTGATCATGCGCGACCTGAACGCGCTCACTTGCCTCCTCTGGGTGAATTCCACTGGCATAGGCCTTGACCGAATTCCCCTGCACACCAAACAATGCACAAAGCTTTTCTCCCTGCCGATGCGCCACCAAATCCCACAGCGCTTGATCCACACCGGCGATCACTTGCAAAAATGTTCCCGGATCAGCAGTCTGAAGGCCAAGCACAGCAAAGGCAGCAGTCAGCCCATCAAAAATCTCTGCTGGTAAACTAAAGCGGCGCCCTTGGAGCCAAAAAGCAAATTCATTGACCAGAAGGCTAGCTTTATATTCGGCGCCGCGTGACGGAAAATTACACCATATCTCGCCATATCCGACACAACCATCGGCATCGGTAATTCGGACAAGCAAAGCAGGACGGTCATACATCGTGCCAAACGAAGTTTGCACTGGCACACTTATTTTTGCACGGAGGAGGATAGCCTCAACATGCCGTATTTCGTGCATTTGCCCGGCTAGTCGTTGCTCTGCAATGCCCAACGCGCCAAGCTGTCCAACATTGCGTTCAAGTGGCTTCATATTTGACACGATGTCTCAAAAAATTAATGACATCGGTATCATTCCAGCGTATTTTTTAAAAGTCAACGTCAAGAGTTATTAATTTCGAAGATGAAAAACATGGAAAAATTATATGACTTTATCATTGTGGGCGCGGGATCTGCAGGATGTCTGCTTGCCAACCGATTATCAGCAAACCCTGCCCATAAAGTACTTTTGGTGGAGGCTGGCAGTTCTGATCGTCGCTTTTGGTCACGACTCCCCATTGGCTATTATAAAACGATATATAATAAGACATTTTCACGCGTATTTGAGACTGAACCTTGTGAAGGCAGCGGTGGTCGCGCAATAAAATGGCCGCGCGGGCGGATCATTGGTGGGTCAAGCAGCATAAACGGCCTGATCTTTATACGCGGTCAGAAAGATGATTTTGATGATTGGCAGACCCTGGGTGCAACAGGGTGGGATTTTCAAACCGTACTGCCATTTTTTAGAAAGCTGGAGGGATACAAGGGAGGCGAAAGCCAGTTCCGCGGGAGCTTTGGCGAACTTAAAGTTGATGATCTTCGCTTGCGACACCCTGCCTGTGAAGCGTGGTTGAAGGCGGCGATTGAATGGGGCCTGCCACCAATCGACGATTTCAATGGCAGCGAGTCGTTTGGATCTGGCAGGTACCAACTTACACTTGACGGACGATGGCGTTCAAGTTCGGCTCGGGCGTTCCTGCACCCTATCGCACATCGCGAAAATCTGACGGTTGTTTCAGACACGCTTGTTGAAAAAATCACTTTTTCGAGCAAGCGCGCAACCGGTATTGTTGCTCGGCGCAACGGCGTCCAGGAGACATATCAAGCAAAGAAAATTGTTATGAGTGCAGGCGCGCTGCAATCACCGCAAATTCTGCAATTATCAGGCATTGGCCCGGCGGCGTTGCTGCAAGAGCACAATATTCCAGTCGTCCACCAATCCGATGAGGTGGGTCAGAATCTGCAAGACCATTATCAAATGCGGACAATTGTCCAGATGCGAAACAGGATGTCCCTTAATATCGACAGCCGCAATCCACTAAAAATGGCGATTCAGGGTCTGAAATGGCTGAAGGACGGATCTGGCATTTTATCAGTAGGTGCAGGGCAGGTTGGTGCAGGCGCCTGCACAAAATATGCTGAAGACGGTCGTCCTGATGTGCAACTATTGGTGATGCCGCTGTCTGTAGATAAGCCGGGTGAACCATTACACGACTATCCCGGGTTCACCGCAACTGTCTGGCAATGTCACCCAAAATCCAGAGGCTCTGTCGAAATCCGGTCAACCGATCCAGCAGAAGATCCGAAAATACAGCCAAACTACATGTCCGATGAGC
>DGNZ01000158.1:0-542 GCA_002389175.1 Rhodospirillaceae bacterium UBA4479
ATTTTGGAGACTGGTTCGCATTAGACTGACAGCGCCAAAAGCTGGTTAGATACAGGGCACCTGTAATTATCTTACGGGACTTTTGTTTACGGTAACCAGGCAGTGATGGCTGGCGTGAGCGCGGTTGCTTGGCAGATGCGCTGTTGATGTCGATCGGAAGTGGAGTGTCTCAGAATGACCTACGGACCATTCAGCGTTAACCTGATTTTCAGTTGTCCGCTTGCCTAGGCCTGACAAAACACAGGCGCTTAGAACACTATTCCTGTCGACATAATAAGCTCTGTATCCCTCAATAAAGTTCCGGCCGGGTTTCGGCGGAATGAAGCTCGTGCCCGGATTCTGTGTTGCACTGTTTTGTATGTGCATCAGTATTTGTTTCTGGGTGCTCTGTGATGAGGAGGTTGGACCAACAGTAAGAGGCGCTCCGACAAAATGCGGGCTATATCCGGTATATGTCTGTTGTGGGCTTGCCGTGACGATTTGGTTTGGCACTAATTGTGGCTTGGCTTGCGGGCTTGGTTGCGGCGGCGCCACTTGCGTCA
>DGNZ01000158.1:598-2639 GCA_002389175.1 Rhodospirillaceae bacterium UBA4479
GAGGTGTCTGCTGCGCGGGTGGGTTGGGCGGCACCGGGTACCCTGTCGCAGGGTCACGTTTGCCCTGCCAGGTCGGAAACTTCTGAAAGCCTGGCTTAAGCGCCGGAGCTGTGTTGCTGAACAGTTGCGGCGGCGCCACTTGCGTCATCGGCTGAGGTGTCTGCTGCGCGGGTGGGTCGGGAGGTACGTAGTAAGGACTATGTCCGGTATATGTTTGTTGGGGGCTCGGTTTAACCACAACAGGCGCTTGGGGTTTTGGCGTGTTGCTAGTTAATCCGCCGCCGGATTGAGTGGCCGCAGGGGTGACGACTATGGTCTGGACGTTCGTCGTTGGTTGTGGGGATGGCACAGTAACGTGGGTACTGCCGCCTCCCTGACAATTGGGATTATGCGCAGCTGCGTTGGCATTTTGGCAACCGGGTGGGTTTCTTTTGGCATCCACGTCTGAAGCCATAGCGACAGCAGTCAGTAGAACTATCAGTCCGGCAACTGGTTTCATCATTGATTGCTGCCAATCCTTGCAATTCATCGGGATCTGTCGGCTACCAGGCATACTGGGCCTGCATGTAGAATTCTGGAGTGTGGTCGCGGTCGCTGCGTGTTCCATCATGGACGGGTAATGCAAGCCAGCTATTGATTGAAAAACCACTCTCGAATGTGGCCCTAATTCCTATGCCTGTGCTTGCAAGCTCGGTGTTGTCTGGTCGACCTACTGATAACTCGCTATTCGAATTATTAAGATATGTAACATCCAAGAAGGCGAAAGGAGCAATCCCGATCAGGTTTAGCGCATTCGCATGAATAGTTTCGGCGATTTCAAGTGTTAGGTTCGTGCCGCTGCTGCCTGCATATTCAAACGGCGCAAAACCACGCTGTTTATCCTGTCCACCAAAGCTGAATAACTCAAAGGATGGTTGGTTCTTCGATCCCAGTTGTCCAGACAACTCCAGGAGGAATTCCGCATTATCGGATACCGATGGCAGTCCATAGATCAACCCGACTCCTGCACGTAGTGAGCCAAAATTGTTTTCTGCGCCGGAAAACTCATGGCCCCCCGAAAACGTCAAACCATAGGACACGGTATCGCCCTGATCGGTGTCCAATTTGTAAAACCAGGAGGTGCGGAGAATCGCGTTTCTTCGATCCTCGGACAGATTATCTTTGTCTACCCGATAATCCATTTCTATGAAGCCAGTTTTTGCCTCGTTGACAGTGCGCTTGAATCGATGTCCAAAAAGCACGGCGCCGGCGGTAGATTTTGATGCAAGAGTGTTCTGGTTTCGGAAATTAAAATCTGACGCCGAATCAAAATGTGAGGCACGGGTTTCTGCAAAACTGCCGATACTATTTACCGGTACCTGATAAGAAACTTGCCCAAAATAAGAACGTGTATTGGTTTTAGCCTGCGCGCCCGCGAGTTCGAGTTGAAGTATGTCTCCGCCTGCGACAAGAGAATAAAGCTCTTGGTGAAGTACGACTTCCTTGCCGGACAGGTCTTCTGTCGGTGTATTGTGAAATGAGATGCTGCCTGACTGAGAAACCCTGGATCCGACTAAAACAGCTTCATAGCCGGTGCCGTTCCCAAGGCGATTGAGCTGCAGGCTTGCGGTCAATCCTGGGATGTCGTTAATCAGTCCAGTGACATGATCGATTTGTTCGATGTGAGGCGTGGGCCCGACGAGCTGGTTGAGGTAGGCTCTGGCTAAGCTGCCTGTTCTTTCGTCCAGACCTAAGACTGAAACAGCTTCGATTTGGCCAAGATCGACCCGCAAGGTTTCACCTGCAACTGAGACTGATGCAAGCACATAGCCCTGATTCTCGAGAAAATGAACAAGGTTATTTGCTGCTTCGGATACATCCGAATAAGTGTGAAGAGAAACCCCGCCCTTGAGTTCCGGTGGCAGCCCTTCCACTTGCAATGGTTGCGCACTTGCCGCCGAATGGATGGCTAGGCCTAGAACGATCGCGCAGCTGGCCATAGCGGTATGTATTCGGATTCGCAGGATCTTAGCGTTCGTTAAAAGCTCAATCATTTGAAGGT
>DGNZ01000335.1 GCA_002389175.1 Rhodospirillaceae bacterium UBA4479
TCGGTTGTCTCGCCCACCAACTGAAACAACCACCCAAACCACGCACCCAGCGCACTTGTTTTGTTAAACGCGTCTTCGTCATCAAAAGCCGTCACCGCGCCTAATGGACCCAAGGCTTTTATGGCCAAATCATTACTTGGAAAAAGCGGGACTGCGCTCTCGTTAAGCGCACTTGCCATAACCGGCATCGCACGCGCGGCATCGGCCGGGATCACAGCACCGCGTAAGCTGCCCGCCGTGATTCCAGCGGCCACAGAGATCGCGACGTGTTCTTTTCGCCATGGCAACATGCGAACAGTTTCAATGACATCAGCAGGTCGCACTGCGATAATTACAACATCCGACGCACGCACGACATCATCGTTCGTTTCTGCCACCTTGATACCGTGTTCAGCATTCAAGGCCGCTGATTTGGTCGCATTTCGCGGAGATACTGTGACATCTGCCGCCAATCCTGCCCGCGCATATCCTGTGGCGAGGGCCTCGCCCAAATGCCCGATACCAATGATCCCAATTTTCATGGCGTGTTCCTATTTTTATGCGCAATGTCGATCAACATATCTTCGACCCGTGCACAGGGGATAGCCCCTGCAACCTTGATCGCATTCAGATCATCGACAGGAATACCCGTGTTCGATCCATCAGGGACAGCATTTAAACGTCCACCGATATATACGTCCGCCTGCAGCTCAAGTTTCTCTATCTCATCTGTGAGTTGGCAAATGAATGACGATGCAACGCCGTTATACGTGCTGACCGCTATCACATCGGCCTCAAATTCACGCGCAAATGCTGCCAAATCGTCTGCATCAGTACTGACACCACCATCAATCGTCTCAACGCCGATCTTCTTCAGAACCAGCTCCACCAACCGTTTGCCATATTCATGGACATCGGTTGTGGCCACACAAATGCGGGGTGCGCGTTTCTTTAAATTATCAATTATGGATGGGGCAAGGTTGTCGATGATGCTATTCGCTTGTTGCGAAACTTCGTCGATCACGCTCGAGGTAACCAGCGGCGCTCGTCCATAATATCCAGTCGGGTCTTCAACACCTGGACCGAATGCGCGTTCCAACTCTGCGGCTCCAATGCGGCGCAATGCCAAAAGCATCTCGAATGGGTTTTCAGTATCGTACCCTGCTTCGCGAAGCCCCCTCATCACGCGATCAAAGAATTGCTCGCCGCCCGTTTTGATGACTTCAGCTAAGGACAGGACATCTTCTGATGGACGTTGGGGTGATGCAGTGCCCAGGCGCGCAACCAGGCGGGACGCAAAAATCTGCGCATCGATAATCTCATCAACACTCGGAATCCGCACAGCCTCTGTCACGGGGATTGGAGTTAGGGCATGGCCCGTCCCTGTTTCTCTGAGTGATGCAATATCTGTCGCTAAATACGCGGCCAATGCGGCATAGCTCTCAGCCTCGTTATCTGTGAACGCAGTCGTATTGCCATAAATCATCGTCCCAGGTGCGTTTCCACCCGTATCTGCCAAGGCAATTTGGAACGCGTGGCGGGTATTCAAATTCGAGAACGTATGGCCATAACAATGCCCCAACGTGCCATCAAGCAAATCTTCGACGATATAACGCTCAATCAACACAGCACCAAGGGCACACGCCAGATCGGAAAACCGGGCTGCGAACCCATCATCCAGGTTTGAGTGGATCAGAATATCGATGGGCTGAGCAGCACACAGTGCTATTGCTTCAACTGATCTGGCCGTGATCTCTACGTCGTCATCCCAGTCGGGCAAGCGAAACGTGAAATACTGCCCCAGATTACCAATTGCTGTCGCCCCCGCCTGCAGTGCTGCGACGGTATTTTCCAAAGCAGCCGGCATGCCGATAACAAAATCTCCAAAATGCGGGGCGACCGTGGACGCGTTGGCAAGCAGGCGAAAATCTTCCGCCCCCGATAACACAAGCCCCGTCCCGCGCTGACGCCCATCGCGTTCGCCGCTGGGAAATCCCATGCTCCAATCCAGGCAAATACCGTATCGATCAACCTTGCCACCATGTTCAGCAACCCGGTTTTCGATTAAAGCCATATTTTCGGCCGTCAACATGGGATCACGCCAGCCAACCTGCGCGTGGAACATCAATTGCCCATCCGCAGCGCGCGCACGTTTGTAGGCTGCTTCACTCACGACATTGTGGGCTTGCAAAAACCGCGATGGTCCGACTTTGACGGATGTTGCTAAAGCCCGCCCCGAATCTATCAACCCTTTGGCATCGGGTAGATCTATTTCAGGCAAAATAGCGGGGCGTGAAAGATCGAAAGACATGTCCAATGTTCGCGGGATATTGCCGCTATAGCAAGCCCATCGATTTAAAGGATCTGTGCCCTGTGGCAGAAACGACAATATGGTCATGCAACGCGATATCAAGACGACTGGCGATATCTCGAACCTCGTGGGTCATATCAATATCCCCGCGTGATGGCTCAGGGTCACCAGACGGATGATTGTGAACCATAATGATCGCACTGGCCCCTAATTCCAGGGCACGTTTCACAACCTCGCGCGGATAGACCGGGGTATGGTCAACAGTGCCGCGTTGCTGTTCTTCGTCAGCCACGAGAACATTGCGGCGATTTAGGAATAGGACACGGAAGTGCTCTCGGGTTGAACGTCCGATCTGCATACGGCAGTAGTCGATCAACCGATCCCAATTGGATAACACCGGTTTATCAATGACAGATTCACGCCCCAGTCTTTGGGCAGCAACCTCAGCGACTTTGAGTGCTGCAATACCGGCATCCCCCAATCCATCGACGGATCGGAGCGCTTGTTGATCCGCAGCGATACTTGCCGCGAACCCTCCAAATCGATCTATCAGCCGTTTTGCCAGCGGTTTTGCATCGCCGCGCGGCATCGCGGCAAACAGCACCATTTCCAGCAATTCATAATCATGGAGGGCGTCACCCCCACTTTTTAAGAGACGTTCGCGTAAACGTTTTCGATGACCCGCAGACGACGTTATATCAGTGGTCGCCGTCCCCATCGCATCACACGTTATAAGGTGGGCTAAACCAGCCCTTGGGAGACAAGGTAAACACTTCATAGCCGTCCTTGGTAACAGCCAATGAATGCTCAAACTGGGCGGAAAGAGATCTGTCCTTGGTGACCGCAGTCCAGCCGTCCGAAAGAATCTTAACGTCGAAACGGCCAGCATTAATCATCGGCTCAATCGTGAAAAACATGCCTTCTTGAAGGACTTCGCCCTGACCGCGCCGACCGAAATGCATCACGTTTGGCGCATCGTGGAAAATGCGGCCCAAACCGTGGCCACAAAAATCACGCACCACTGAATAACGCTTAGATTCAGCGAATGACTGAATGGCATATCCGATATCGCCGAGTGTGGCACCTGGCCGTACCGCCTCAATCCCACGCCACATAGATTCAAACGTCGTTTCGACCAATTTCTGGGCTTTTAAGCTAGGCTTGCCGACATAAAACATCCGACTTGTATCGCCGTACCAGCCATCAACAATCAATGTGACATCAATATTAATGACATCACCATCTGCCAAAACCTTATCGCCAGGAATCCCATGGCAAACCACGTGATTCACTGATGTACAGATCGATTTCGGAAAGCCACGATAATTCAGCGGTGCTGGAACAGCGTCCCGTTCTAACGACCAATCATGGCAGAGGGTGTTCAGATGCTCGGTCGTGACACCGGGACGAACGTGCTCGGTAATGAAATCAAGGCAATCAGCCGCCAACTTACCCGCCTTACGCATCCCGGCGAAGCCTTCTGGGCCGTGAATTTTAATATAGCGGCCGTCCCTGGACGGCACCTTTAAGGCCTGATCATTCATGTTCAAATCCATCATATCGGGCCCTATGGATGGCCCAGGCAATTAATTTTCGTCTTTATAAGTTATTTTCTATAACGCGATCTGCAACTGACGCGACATGATTATTTCGTCAGGCGTCATCGTGCAACCATAGCACAAGACTTCGACACCTGCCTTAATCGCATCTTGTAACGCTGCCGCATAAGTCGGATCAATGTCATCGGCTACAGTGAATACGTCGGAATCTTCGCGCTGGACCAGATAAAACATCACTGAACGATGGCCTTCAGCAACCATGTCTGACAATTCTACTAAGTGTTTTGTGCCGCGGGATGTAACCGCATCTGGGAATTCCACCGGGCCATCTTTTAAGTTGCGCCGCATGGTGGTGTTTTTCACCTCGACGTAACAAGATGGCTTATTTTCAGCTTCTAAGAAGATATCGATCCTGGAATTCTTGCCATATTTTACTTCCCGGCGCAGTGAGTCATAGCCCGTCAATTCTGACACCAAACCATCCTCAATCGCTTCGGAAACGATCATGTTGGGCAATGACGTGTTGATGCCCACCAATGTTTCTCCGACACGGACCAATTCCCATGTGAATTTCAGCTTTCGATCCGGGTTGCGGGCAGGCGAAATCCAGACCTCGCTACCAGGTTCTTTGACACTCTCCATAGAGCCGGAGTTTGCACAGTGGGCGACAACGATGGAGCCGTCTTCCAATTCGACATCTGTCAAAAAACGCTTATAGCGCTTTATCAGTTTGCCGCGGATCAGGGGATCAGGAAATTTCATGGTTGGCTCTTAGCGGACCCACGCTCAAATCGCAAGTTAAGGCTGTGTTCTTCATTCTGGCTTAGGCTTCTGTATCCATTCGATCAAGGAAAGCGAACCTAAAGTCGCCGCCATTGTTGGGATGATCGATACGCAGAAATAAACTCGTATCATTCTTGATGAACAACACTTCTCGTAGAATATTCATAACCCGACGATCTATATCGAAGAACTTTGAAAAACTATCGACGAGTTCTTTTTCGCGGGCGATTACATTTCCGTCAATAATCATCGTTTCATACATATTCGCCATGATCGATAGAATCTGCGCTGGAGATAACGAAGACTCAATTGCCATCAGAAACTTCTCGAACTCGTATTTACCGACGAACGCGAACGCGTCGGCAGTAAGCGTCTGGACTTGATGCTCAGACAGTTCTTTCTTGCTGACATGCTTACCCAGCAGGCCGACAAGTGCAGCACGTTCCTCTGGCAGGGCTTTTTTATCCGCCAAAATCACATATGCCTCAGCTGTGACAAGCGCCTCTATTGGCGACAAGACCGGTATTTGACTCACGGCATCCCCCAGTTATCTATGGTAGTATCGCGCTGATTCATCGATTTTTGCAATCTCTGACGAATTTTTATATATTCTACCAGTCAAGAATAGACGCCCCAGCACGGGGACACACGTAGAATACGCTGAATACCTGTTGATGATTTAAATGGTTGTTTGGCAATGGACTCATTGATCGTATCAAGCGCAGCGCGAATCCAAACTGCGCGG